>DAIMMR010000382.1:0-3835 GCA_036720575.1 Clostridium sp. | reverse complement strand
TGTAAAGATTGTGTGCAAATTGAAAATCTAAAAAATAAGATGGGAGATTTAGAAAAAGATTTAAAGGAATCTGAGAAAAAGGTTTATGATATTACTTTAAAACTTCAGGATAGGGTGGGAGCCTTAGAAAGGCAGGGGGACAAAAATGAGGAAAGGGTATCTATGATATTTAATATTTTAAATGAAATAAAAGACAGTGTAAAAGTAATAGCAGATAAAATAGATAGTTTTGAAAGGCATCCACCGGACAGTGCACTTATAGAAGCTCTGAAAATTGATATGAAAGAGCTGTCTGCAAGGATAAAAGTAGTAGAGGATAAACCGGCCAAGAAGTGGGACGATACCACAAAAACAATAATGCTAGTTGTGGTTACCCAGATAGCAATATTTATAATATCAAAAATATTAAACTAAGGAGGTAAAAGATTATGTTACCAATAACAAAGAAACTTATTAAATTCAACTTTTCATCCGGGAATGACATTAAATATATTGTTGTCCACGATACTGCAAATACTGATAGAGGTGCAGATGCAGAAGCACACTATAGATATTTTAATGGAGGAGATAGACAGTCATCAGCCCATTACTTTGTAGATGATAAGGAAATAGTTCAGCTGGTCCAGGACTATAATGCTTCCTGGCATTGTGGAGATGGTGGTGGAAGATACGGTATAACAAACCATAATTCTATTGGAGTTGAAATATGTGTAAACTGTGATTGTGATTATGAGAAGGCTGTAAGTAATACAGTAGATTTAGTAAAATTCCTTATGCAAAAATATGGCATATCTATTGATAGAGTTGTGAGGCATTATGATGCCAGCAGAAAGATATGTCCAGAAAGTATGAGTGATAACAACTGGGAAAGATGGTGGAACTTCAAAAGTAGACTTTCTTCAAGCCAGGTAAAAAATAAGAGTGACTTAACCTATGGAACTGTAACAGCAAGTGTACTTAATGTAAGGAGTGGCACAGGAACTAATTATAAAGTAATAGGACAGCTTGAAATGGGACAAAGGGTAAGACTTGATGTTAAGGTAGGAAACTGGTGGTCTATATATTTTGGAGACCACGGCGGTTTTGTATCAGCAGATTATATTGAATAGAGGGGAAGGATTTTAATGGAAAATAACAATCAAGTACAGAATGATAATCAAAATGCCAATACGGTAACTAATACTAATCAAAAACAAAATAGATTTAAGAGTAAAGCAGCATGGGCAGCTGCAGCAGCCCTACTGCTTTTTATTTTGAAGACATATGGATTTTTAGCACCTATAGGACTTACAGAAGAAAGTTACAAAGAATTGACAACACTTATATTTACAGCACTTACTGCCTTTGGAATATTTAATGATCCTACTAATAATTCTAATTTTTGATTAAGTATAATAGCATTTTTATTGAGCGGGTGAAATATCCCGCTCTTATTTTTTATGTAGGGGAAGGGGAAAGCATGATAGTTAAAATAAACAATGCACCATCAAAAAAGGCAATTGAAAATTTTGCAAAACAGTTAGAGAGTATATGTAAAAAACAGAAGAAATATAGATATGAAAAGGCATTGATAAATGAATAATTTAACTTGATATATAGTGAAAACAATTTTATCATGTGTGAGACAAAAGGAGGTGGATTCATCAATGACTGGCGATAAAAAGTATAATATTCGCTATGTTGCAATGTACCTTAGGAAGAGCAGAGGTGAGGAAGAAGATTTAGTTAAGCATGAAACTATCCTTTCAGATATTTGTAAAAAGAATAATTGGAAGTATGTTGAATATAAGGAAATAGGGACTTCTGATAGTATTGAACTAAGGCCTGTAATGAAAAAATTACTAGAAGATATTCAATCAGAAATTTATGATGCAGTACTTGTAGTTGATTATGATAGGTTATCACGTGGTGATATGGGACAACAGGATACAATAAAAAAGATATTAAAAAAGACAGATACATTAATTGTTACCCCAAATAAAGTTTACGATTTAAATAATGAAGTTGATGATACCTATACAGATTTCCAGGGATTACTAGCACGGCAAGAGTATAAAATGATTACGAAACGGTTGAGACAAGGAAAAAAGATTGGTGCCAGGATGGGAAAATGGACTAATGGTTCGCCGCCATTTGGATATTGTTATGAGAGATATAAAGATAAATATAATGAAAAAGGCCTGGTTGTTAATGATGAAGAATTTAAAATATATAGATATATTGTTGAGAAAGCATTGGATGGGTTGAGTCCCAATTCAATAGCACTGAATTTAAATGAACAAGGAATTAGGACACGACAGGGGAAAATTTGGTCACATGTGGCAATATACAGAATACTAACAAGTGAAACTTACTTAGGAAAAATCATAAGCAATAAACAAAAAGGGGATGCCCACAAAATAAAAAAGTCTTCTTCTGAAAATTATAGAAAGTTATCTAGAGAAGAGTGGATAATAGTTGAGAATTGCCATGAGGCTATAATAACACAAGATGAATTTGATAAAATACAGTTGTTAATTAAGAAAAGAACTTTGATACCAGCAGGGGCAAGAGCTTCAAAGACTGAATTTACGGGAGTATTAAGGTGTGGATGCTGCGGACATACGATGCAGATTCAGAAAAAAAAGGATGGAAAAGATTTAATTAGGTGCTGCAGATATTCAGATAGCAGTGGAAAAAGGTGTATTAATAGAGGAGGATATTTGCAGCCAGTAAAAGATGAAATAAAAAAAGCCATTATACAATATAAAAAAGAAGTTTTAAACAAACTGCAGGGTATAAATAATAAAGGAAAAAATCTCACTATAAATCAATTAAAATCAAAACGCAGGGAACTAAAAAAATTTCAAGAGGCTCTTGAGAAAGTACAAGATTCATATGATTTGGAAGATTATAGTAGAGAAGAATTTTTAAGAAGGAAATCCAAATGGAATAGTAAAATTTTAGAAACTAAAAGCCAAATCTCTCTGTTAGAGAAGCAGTTGAAATTTCAAGAACAGGTTACTGATGAAGAAAGATTGAATATTATAAATTATTTTCTTGAAAACATTGATATGATAGAAGATGTAAAAGATAAAAACAAATTATACCGAACTATATTAGATAGTGTGATATGGAAGAAAGTAGATACTAAGGAAGCAGAAATAGAAATAATTTTCCTGTAAGAATTTCTCTGGGACATAAGAGATTATAACTCTTTATGCGTTTGCCCTGAATTTTAGATTATTAGAGATTGACATATTAAACTATATATAAGTATAATTAAATTAAATGGAGGTATACAAAAATGGGTATTGATAATAATGATTTAATGGTAATGATTAAACAGTTATTAAAGGAAGAATTGAAGCCAATTAGAGATGATATACAGGAAATAAAAAGTGACACACAAGGATTAAAAAATCAAGTGTCCGAAAACACCAGTATATTAAAAGCCTTGGAGCATAAAACAGATGTAATGAGAGCGGAGCAAGAAAAAATGGGCAACGATATTGCACATATACAAGGAGATTTAAAAGCACTAAGTAAAGATGTAAGCAATGTAGAAATAATTACCTCTAGTAATTGGAATGACCTAGCAAAACTTAAAGCAACAAATTAAATAGTATAAAAGAGTCTCAAAAGGCTCTATTTTTTTAACCTTTTTTACGTCCTAAAGTGTTGTTAAACTGTAATTATTACTCCAAATAAGATTTATGATTTGAATAATGAAATTGATGATACATATGTTAAGAATATATAGTATCGTTACCAATTATGACGCCAATGGCACGTACAGAAACGAGCCTAGCTGTACCCAATAGATAGGAATATAGGCTTATCTTCTGATTTTGCC
>DAIMMR010000381.1:0-3866 GCA_036720575.1 Clostridium sp. | reverse complement strand
CAGAATCAGTTAAAATAGGTCTATCCCAATTCATAAATTTATGTAATCCACCAAGTTTTCTTATGATCTTATCTCCAGGTCTTAAACTTAAATGATAAGTATTTGAAAGTTCCACCTGGCATCCAATTTCTTTTAGATCACAGGTAGAAACTGCTCCTTTTATAGCTGCCAAGGTACCTACATTCATAAAAACTGGAGTTTGAACTACTCCATGAGGTGTAGTAAATTCACCTCTTCTAGCACTTCCCTGTTTCTTTAGTAATTTATACATTCAAACACCTCAAATCTATTTTAAGAACATAGCATCCCCAAAGCTAAAAAATCTATATTTTTCTTTAACTGCACAGTTATATGCATTTAGTATTTTTTCTCTTCCACAAAGTGCGCTTACAAGCATTATGAGCGTAGATTTTGGTAGATGAAAATTTGTTATAAGTTTATCTACTACTTTATATTTATATCCAGGATATATAAATATATCCGTCCAACCAGATTGTTCTCTGACTCTTCCATTTTCATCCCCAATGGTTTCAAGTGTTCTACAGGAAGTAGTACCCACTGCAATTATACTTCCTCCTTTTTCTCTAGTTCCATTTATCATATCTGCAGTTTCTTTCGTCATGCAGTAGTACTCTGAATGCATATTATGTTCTTCTATATTTTCAACTTTTACAGGTCTAAAAGTTCCAAGTCCAACATGTAAAGTCAAGAACGCAAGTTTTACCCCTTTATCTTCTATTTTTTTCAGCAGTTCCTTGGTAAAATGAAGACCTGCTGTAGGAGCTGCTGCAGAACCTTCTTCTTTAGAATACACTGTCTGATACATTTCCTTGTCCTTTAATTTTTCTTTTATATATGGAGGCAGAGGCATTTGACCAAGCCTATCAAGTACTTCTTCAAATATTCCTTCATATTCAAACTTAACAATTCGATTCCCGTCTTCTTTTACTGAAACTATTTCTGCCTTAAGTTCTCCATCTCCAAAGTCAAACCTACTTCCTACCTTAGCTCTTTTTCCAGGCTTAACTAAAGTTTCCCAGGTGTCATCTTCATTTCTCTTTAGGAGTAAAATTTCCATTTTACCACCGCTGCCTTCTTTTGCACCTATAAGTCTTGCTGGCAAAACTCTAGTATCGTTTAATACAAGGCAGTCACCTGGATTCAAATAATCTAATATATCTTTAAATACCTTATGCTCTATATCACCAGTTTTTTTATCAAGCACCATAAGCCTAGCTTCATCCCTTTGCATTAAAGGATGTTGTGCAATTAATTCCTCTGGTAAATAAAAATCAAAATCTGTAACTTTCAATATTTTCACTCCGTTTCATCTTGTGTAAATCACATTTTGTCGTCAAACAATGAAGACTGGTTAAAGTTTTTTTTAGAATTTGTACTTCTCTTTCTGTTAAAATGTCTATAGGCACTGTCTGATGCCACTCTACCCCTTGGGGTTCTTATTATAAAACCTTTTTGGAGTAAATAGGGCTCATACACATCTTGTATAGTATCTAGCTCTTCTCCTATAAAATATGCTAAAGTTTCTATTCCCACAGGCCCTCCATTAAAATTATCAATTATAGCTTTTAATATTTTATTGTCTATACTATCAAAGCCTTCGTTATCAACTTCCATCAATTCAAGAGCCGCTTGACTCGTTTTAACGTCTATTACACCGTTTCCCTTAACCTCGGAATAATCTCTAACTCTTTTTAATAATCTGTTTGCAATTCTAGGAGTTCCCCTAGATCTTTTTCCTATCTCAAAAGCTGCATCCGTTTCTATTTTTACTTTAAGTATATCAGCTGATCTGACTATAATTTCACTGAGTTCATCTTCTCCATAAAATTCCATAGGACATAGTACCCCAAACCTATCTCTTAGCGGTGCTGTTAAAAGTCCTACCCTTGTAGTAGCACCTATTAAAGTAAATTTAGGTAGATCTAATCTTATGGACTTTGCTGCAGCCCCTTTTCCTATAACTATATCTAGTGCATAATCCTCCATAGCAGGATACAATATTTCCTCTACACTTCTGTTTAGCCTGTGTATTTCATCTATAAAAAGTACATCCATATCGTTTAAACTAGTAAGTATTGCAGCTAAATCGCCTGCTCTTTCTATAGCTGGTCCCGAAGTGATTTTTAGGTTTCCTCCCATTTCCATAGCAATTATATTAGCAAGAGTAGTTTTTCCAAGACCTGGTGGTCCATAAAGAAGCACATGATCTAGTGCTTCTTTTCTATTTCTAGCGGCCTCTATAAATATCTTTAATTTATCTTTTACTTTTTTTTGTCCTATATATTCATTAAATCTCTTAGGTCTCAAACTGTACTCATTTTCTGTATCCTCTTTAATGTTAAGGGGGGTAACTATTCTATCTTCCATACATATCACCTAACCTAATTCATTAAAAATTTAAGAGCTTCCTTTATCATATCCTCAGTAGACTTTTCCTTGGTTTTATCTATAGAAACTAAAGCTTTATTTCCTTCCTTTTCCGAATATCCAAGTGATATAAGAGCCTCCAAAACCTCAGAAGTATTTCCAGCTGCATTTATATTGTCAATATTATCCTCACAATTGGAAAATTCCTCTACATCTACCTTATCTTTAAGTTCTAGTATAATTCTTTGAGCAGTCTTACTGCCTATTCCAGGAGCCCTTACCAAGTTTTTTTCATCTTCAGATATTATAGCATATTTCAAATTATTTACGTCACTTATGGATAAAAGCGAAAGTGCTGCTCTTGCCCCTATACCGTTTATAGTAAGTAAAAGGTTAAACATGCTCAATTCTTCTTTAGTTAAAAAGCCGTATAATCCTATAAAATCTTCTCTCACTATCTGCTGCAAATACAACACTATGTTTTCGCCTACTTTTGGAGTTTTTGCAATAGTACTGCCAGATGTATTTATTTTATAGCCAATTCCATTATTCTCAACTACTATATAATCTTTATTTACACCTTTATATATTCCCTTTATGTATTCATACATCTAAAATTCCTCCAAAATATTGAGACTTATTAAAATTAAATAAAGTATCATATTGTAACATATAATACTTTATCATTTTAAGTACTTTAGTTCAAGTACTGCAATTGTCACAGTAAAAATTTATATGGCGCAATTTTTTCTTTAATATCAATACTTTGCCTTTTTTATTTTTAGCAGACTTATACTATTGTATTTTAAGTGCTTTTTTAAAAAATTATCACACTTATAGTATTTTACCCATAAAATCAAAGGTCGATAGACCTTTTAATATTTGTTGCATTCTTGTAACTTTGCCTTGTCCATATATTATGCTGCTTTGTATATTCTCATTATACTTTGCAGCCTTTTTCTGCTGTTTCAAAAGTATTTTCACTTCATCATTTATAGTTCTTTTAGACTCATTTAACTTATCTATAATCATTTTATTTATATCTATGAAATCTACGACTTTACTCTTTTTTAGCATTTCCTTAAGCTGTTCATGCAAATCTCTAGAATGTTTAAGACAAAGAAGTTTGCTCATATGATTTGCACCACTTATAGACCAAGCAGTTCCATTGTTTTTCATTCTTAAAACTAGCACATTTCTTATACTACTTTCCATTGTACCTAATCCCTTAAATTCTATCCCGTCAGGGGGCTGAGGTAACAAAATATCTTTTTTATCCTGATATCTAATCAGTGCATTAAAGTTATTATTATAATAATTAAATACTTCTTTTAATTCTTCCTTTGCTTTTTCATCAGTTTCTTTATCTATAAATTCTTTGAGTTTTTCTATAGTTTCAGCATATTCCTTTTTCCTTAATAGTTTTTTAACTTTTTTGTGCGAAATTCTCTCACCTCTTAGGCGGGAGATGGATAGCA
>DAIMMR010000380.1:0-3868 GCA_036720575.1 Clostridium sp. | reverse complement strand
CAAGATTAACAGGGTGTATACAGTTGAAATATATATCCTATTGGATTGATAGATAATGCAAACTCTAGAGGAGAAGAAGATTCAAAGATAAAAATTTATTCTGGATTAACTAGAGAAAATGATAGATTTTAAGGAATAACTAATTTTAGAATAACACAAAAATTGTAGATGAATATAGTTCTAATAAATATCAGAATGGCTAGAATGAAAGCTCTATAATAGATAGACGTGATTGGCTAATTGATCAAATTACAGGAATACTGGAGATAGATACCACTAAATAATTTGTTATGACAATCTTGCAGTAGAAATGATAAAATAAATATTTATCAGCAATGGAGGGCTTACTATGTATAAAAATCTAAAAAAAGTAATTATAACTGCAGCGTGCATTTTATCCCTATATCCTTTTCATAATGTACTTGCGGATTCATCCAGAAGCTATAGTGTTACAAGAATATATGGTAATAACAGATATGAAACATGTCTAAATATATCTAAAAAATTCAACAATCAAAAAGTTGACAATGTAATTATAGCTAGTGGTAATAACTTTCCTGATGCACTTGCAGG
This sequence comes from Clostridium sp., assembly GCA_036720575.1. GTDB lineage: Bacteria > Bacillota > Clostridia > Clostridiales > Clostridiaceae > Clostridium_B. Next base: position 3,295 of record DAIMMR010000380.1, on the reverse strand, counting down.
AAGTGTTCTTTCAAAAAAATTAAACGCTCCGATATTATTAGCTGATAGAGGGGTTGAAGGTAGTATGAATTCTATAGACTACTTAAAGAAACATTTTAATTATGATGGAAAAATATATGTACTGGGTGAGAAGGGTTCAGTAAGTAAAGAATATGTAAATTACATTAAAAATTTAGGTTGTAAAAATATTATAAGATTAGGAGGATCCGACAGATTTGATACTAATAAAAAAATAGTGGATACATTGGATGTCGAAAAAGGAACGCCTGTAGTAATAACTAATGCCTATGGTTTTGCAGATGCATTGAGTGTTTCCAGTGTTGCATCTTCAAAAGGATATCCTATCTTAATGAGTAATTCTTCAAATTTATCTGATAGGATTAAACAGAAAATCAAAGATATTCAGCCATCTAAAATCTATTTGATAGGCGGAACTGGATCCCTAAATAACAGCATAATATCTCAAGCAAAAAATTTAGTTCCACAATTAGGAGATGACAATATAGTCAGAATAGGTGGTGCTACCAGATATGATACATCATTGGCTATAAGTAAATATTTTAATATGAATTCAGATACAGCAGTGATAACAAGTGGAAAAAATTTCCCCGATGCATTATCTGGAAGTGCTCTAGCTGCACAAAAGAATGCACCGATAATACTTACAGATGGCCAGGATATATCAAGCCAGAAAAAATATTTAGATAATACTGAATACAAAAATTTAATTTTGCTTGGTGGAACTGGAGCAATAAATAGTGTTTGTGAGAATATATTAAATGGGAGTGTAAGCCAATTAGATGTAATAAAGAGTAAAAGTGTATATAAACTTAACATGAAGGACAATAATCAAGAAAACTACTCTGTATTTGTATATAGTGACAATGCAGTAACAAAGACTGCATCTTTTTATAGTAATGATGACTGGAGTCTTGTATGGGCTGGAGCAGCAGAAGGAGAAACCCTGGCTAAAGGTAATTTTAAGATAGCAGTTGTAAAGGATGGAGAGGATACTCCTTATATATATGACAATGTTGGTAATATTGTACTCAATTTAAGCAGAAATTTAGTTAGAGTTCATGAAAATTCCCAGCTTGGAAATCCAGATTTTCTTTTAATAGGACAACCACAATTTACAAATGGATCTTTTATAAAAGTGTATTATATAAAGGATGGAAAACTCAATGAGGCAAAATTTATAGATGCCGATGGTAGTGTTGTGAATGAGGCTATAACATTTAGTTCTTTAAGTATTTTCTTTAATCAAACTAAAGATAATATATTTGAAATGTCTACTTACGACAATTCGGGAACTTTTATGTTTTATATACACTCATGGAAATTTGATCTGGATAGATGCCGTTTTATATATCTAGGTACTAGGTCCATGAGTAAAGATGATTATTTTAGATATCAAGATAATGCCGTTAATTGAAAGTAATATTAATGTTATAAATTATATAAACAAAACCCAATTCTTATTTAGAATTGAAATTGGAATGGAGTATTATAAATATGGAGAATTTAAGATATTATGAAAAAGAAGTGCTATCTGTTTCAACTGGGCGAACTATTGAACTCACAGAAAAATATAATATATACGCTTTTCCTAATGACAATAATCATAAATATAAAAAATTTATATTTATAACGTTTAGAAGAAACAAAAATTTAAAAATTGGTTATATTGGAGGCGAAATGGAAAATTTATATAAAGTTGTGGATGACACATTAGTATTAGATCCTAATGATTTGGAATATAAAGATAGAATAAAAAAAGAATATAACAAATATGCAGATAGATTACTAAATTATGTACAGGACAGAAAAGATATAGATGAATTTGAAAAGGAAGGTAAGTTCAGATTTTATATATTATCTGAAACAGAACAAATAAGATTAGATAAAAAACCAGTTCCTATACATGGACATGGACCTGGCAAAATATATTATACTTTAGCAGAAATATTAAGTGGAAGAAAAAAAATCAGATCTGAAAATGAATGTAAAGATAATAATATATAGATGACAAATTTCCAGATAGATGGTTGCATGGAGATGAACTTGAAAGATATATTAGTGGTAATAACATAGATGAAGGTTTTGTAAATGCTGTAAAATCTGCTATTGATATATTTGGCTCTGAAAATGTAAGAGGATATGGAAGAGGAATACCTGATGTATTTTTAGAAGGTGGCAAGGTGGATATGAAGCGTGTTAGGAATTTGATGGAATATTCATAAAGGTTATTTATAATTTATATAGGTATTATCCGATAAAGTATCAGGAGGTATCATTTGAATAAATTTTACATTTTTTATGGACACGATACTTTTGACGATTCAGATTTTCAGGATTCTATAAATAATTCCAAAAAATAACAGATAGACTTCCTTAAACTCTATCTGTTATTTAAACAATATACGATTTTATCAAGCAGATTAATTCGTAATCCACTCTCTTATTACTAATAATACAGCATAAAGCATAAAGATTATACAGTTAAAATTTAATGGTCAGCAGGGTAAGTTACTATGGTAAATCTATATCTAATTTATTGAAATCGATTTCTAAATCATTATATATACCTACTTTTACTGTATTTTTAAACGTATAACGTCAGGTGCTGTATATTGATTGCTTTCATCAAGAGTATATACCAGTATCATTTAATTTATCTCTATCACAAATTACAGATATGTAAGGTTGAACTATATTTTGACATTGATTTATATCCTCTTTGTTGGTAAGAAATACATCAAAAGGTGCTATATCAACCTCGTATGGTCCACCATTGGATTTTATATACTGATTAAATACATTTGACAATTCTAAAATAAATCTCTGATGTATTAATGTATCAAAATTTAAACTAGCATCAATATCACATTCTATAGAACCCAACTCGTCAATATGAAACTTTTCAAATTCCTCAGTATCACAATTATATATCCTTATTATAACATCTTCAAATCTAGATAATTCACCTATAGTAAACTCATTTTTTAATTCAAGTTTAATACTATATAAAAATATATTTTGCTATGGAGTATAATAAAATATTCTGATAAAATAAAGATAGAAAATATAAAATTCGTGTATAAGAACACATGTTCTGGTAAATACTAATAATACAGTAAAATATTATTAGGAGGAAGATGGTATGCCAGAGGAAAGAGTTCACCACGAACATGATGTAGGTTACAAGTATATATTTTCTCACAAGGAGACATTTCTGGAACTGCTTCGAAGCTTTGTAAAAAAGGATTGGGTGAATCTGATAAAAAGTGAAGAT
>DAIMMR010000379.1:0-3897 GCA_036720575.1 Clostridium sp. | reverse complement strand
GTCCTAAAACAATGTGCTTATATTCTGCACTTTCCATATTATTTCTTAATCTATCACATGTTGACCATAGTTTTGCTGCAAAATCTAACGAACCATCATTTGTTTGTGCCACTTTAATTTTCTCCCGATTTTTAAGTCAATTTCTTAAATATATTTATATTTTATCATATTTTTTACTTTTCTTACTCAGATAAGCTACCTTTTTAGTCAACAAAGCTTATATTAATTAACTTATCTTTTAAAAAATAACAAAGTTCAAATAACAAAGAACAGATAAAGATGATTTCCATCGTACCTCAGGAAATCTATAATTTTAATATTTTCTGACGTTAGAAAGGAAATTATCCTTATTTGATATTTGATATTTGAACTTTGTTATATAAAAAATGCTTTCACGAAATCGTGAAAGCATTGATATCTGGCAGGGGTAGTAGGTCTCGAACCTACAACCTACGGTGTAATAGAATGGACGCTATGTTAAAATTATACAAGTTTATAAACCTTTATATATCAACGGCCTTCAGACATAGCTTGTCCTTCTAATAAAACCTAAATGCATTACTTTTCTCCCCCGGTTGTGTTACGGTTGTGTTACAGATTTGAGTATAAATCTCTATAATTTTCTGGAATATAGTTACACAATTTATTCCACTATACACCAAATAAAATCATGTGCCAAATAATATTTAAAAAGCAGCAATCTAAAAATTTAACTCTAGATTACCATTTTTAAACTAATAAAAACCACATTAGGTTTATATTACTTTGATTCTGATTCTTTGCTCCCCTCTTTTATTAAGTCATAGTATTCACCAATTAATTTCATGTAATCATTTATAATATCTTCTTTTGATGCTTTGTTACCATCTGTTCTATTTTTAAAAACATAATCTACTAACTTTTTGAAATCATTCCTATCTCTTATTTTATCTTTAATTAAATCTTTTGGTATTCCTTTTTTTATCTCCTTATTATCTTCTCTTGTGATAGGAGATAGAATATAATTTGAATCACTTGAATTAAAAAATCTTTTTTCAACAAATTCACAAGGTAACTCCTTTACCTCTAAATTTTCATATCCTTCTATTACTCCAATTACCATTCTTTTTTCAGAGTTATTAGCCAATTTTTTTAAAAGATCTTTTTTAGACTCACTATCTGCTTTCTTTATATTAAGTTCATAAATACAAACTTTTATACTATTTTCTTCATTTAAATTATTCTTGGTTTCCTCTTTAATGCAATTATTGTAATATCTTCTAATTATACTTATTAACCTATCATCAATTAAAATAAACTTATAACCTAGATTTTTAGACTTAATTATAGATTCCATATAAGATATAGTTTTTTCATCTATATAAACTGATCGCATATTAAATAATGCTACTTTATTATCTCTAACTACTTCGCTAATCTTAACAGAATTCTTACTAAGAATTCCACTACTATTCTTTTCTAAAACATTAACTTTTTCATTACAATTTTCAATAAGCTTTTTATTAATATTATCATTAATATTACATATATCATATAGAACCTTTAAATTGAATGTATAAATATTATTTTTAACTATAAAATTCTCATCTTGTTCTATCTTTTGTTTGTATTCTTTTAGAATAAATTTAATAGCATTATTCCGCATATTCGATATTACATTTGTAGCTTCTTGTTTTATTTTTTCTCTATTTAACGTTAATATTTCCGAAGCATCCATTCCATTTATATTAAAATACACATTACATGGATCTATAATATTGCCATCACAATAACATTCTGTTTTAACTCCTTTAAAATAATATTCACTTAAACCATAACCATAATCATACGCATAGTCGCTTATAGGTAAAAGTTTCATTTCTATAGAAGTGCTATTCTGTTTGTCCCATAAATAAGATTTATTTAAATTTTTATTATCAAAAATAAATAAATAGTTATTTGTTGATTTACAATTTTTTTCATAAAACATGTTGTAGCTTTGAATAATAGATTTATAACTTTTTTCTATTTTATTCTCATATACTAATTCTATTTCAAATAAAGGATTTTTAAACTCTTTTTCTATATATTCCGTTATAATCCACAAAAAGATTTCATTCTCATCTGCAAATGGATCATAATTTTTTATTTTTTCATTTGCATATCCCCAAATATTATAATTTCTCTCCAAATTTTGAGGAACATCCACTATAACTTCTGAGCCCCTATTAAAATTTACGTTTTTATCTATCTCAGAAGTTATATATCCTTCTTCTTTACCAGATTCAATGTTGATTTTTATTCCATCGTTATTATCATAAGTTTTAGTTCTAATATTTATTTCATCAGTTACCATAAAACACGACTGTATACCTATGCCAAATCCTCCTGTTGGCTTAAGCCATGAAGGCACGTCCTTTAATTCTTTTTTAAAGTTGTCTCTTTTATTCCAGCTTTGGCCTACATTAGCCATATCAATCAAGCTTTTCCAGTTAATCCCTATGCCTCTATCCTTTACTGTTATCCTAACTTTTTTATCTTCAATATAATCAACTTTTACTTTAATTTTATAATTATTATAAACTTCTGGTTCTATATCAAAAGGTGTCAAATCTTTCAATTGAATATTTTGTGTAATCCATGGAGTATATATTTCATTTTTCAAATCCCTCCACAGCTGAATCTTTGATGTATCCAATGCATTTTGTATTAGTTCTCTTAGGAAATCTAATTTACATTTATAAATTCCAGCTCCTTCAAGAATCTGAAAAACTCTTTTTCTTGGTATTTCAAGCTTTAAGTTTCCTGTTCTTGCATCAGTTTTTTGTCCATTCTTCAGTATATTTAATTCACCAATTTGTGGAGCTGTTCCTGTAAAATCTTCAGGAACTATACTTCTCCAATTAATAGTTAAATTATTGACTTCATCTCTCAACCAATCAAACCATTTTCTAGTTTCCCTTACTTCACCATCTTTTTTACAATCAGCACTAACATCTATTTTTTTAGGAGTTACTAACATGTGAGTAATAGCTCCATGTTTACCTAAATGATATTTTGAAAGCTCAGGTAACTCTCCAAAACTTTTAATTAATGTTTCATTAAACCTACTATTATCTAAATCTAATAAATCTCCCAACCTAATCATCTCAGCTACAAACCTTGGATGAATATAATCTGTTTTCAAGCCATCAGAAATATATTCCAAATTCATAACAGATTTAAAGCCTTGTCCATGTAAAAACGCTATATCTCCTGCAAGTTTAATCAGTCTGGGTTTTATTAATCCACTATGGGTTAAATCTATTCCCCACGTATTATTAAAGTCATCTATATATTCCTTACTCTTTTCTGGATGTTTACCTCTAAAATATGCTGCAATTATTTCAACTGTAAATCTTCTTGCCTTTACTGGCCAATTTTTAGTGACTTTATCTTCATTAATTAATTTTTTAAAATTTAAAATATACTCTGCTGCTTCTTTTAAATCTTTGTCTGTTCCACTTGCAATATCTTTTAGAAAATCCTGAAATATATCACTTTCCCATACCTTCTCTATATCCTCATTCTTAAGTATCATTCCACAATCATGCGAATATGCACATTCTAATATCATCCAGGTTTCAGTTGCACCTAAAAGTTTTATTCTATCTGATCCTAATATCATTTCTATCTTACTTATAATACTTTTTGAATGACTGCTATCATGCATACTATAATGCGTAAAATTATAAGATACTCCTTGCAGCATACTTTTATAAACTTTTTTATCTATTTCCCATGTTGCAAATAAATCCATATATTGATAATTTTCATCACATATATTTTTAAGATGTTTTTCCAAAGTATAATTTACATCATCATATTTCATTGCTTTCTTCTCCTATTTTTTTAATGTTTGTACATATTTTACCACAA
>DAIMMR010000378.1:0-3909 GCA_036720575.1 Clostridium sp. | reverse complement strand
TTTCCTTTGTTTCCTTTTCACTTTCCTTGTCATCAGATTCAAATCCTAAATCTTTGCTTGAAACAGATTTAAATTCCTTTTCCTTGTATTTCACAAGCATCTTAATTGCAAATTCGTCAACCTCATCTGTAAAGTACAATATTTCATATCCTTTATCCTTAACAACTTCAGTTTGTGGTAATTTTTCAATTTTATCTATGTTTTCACCAGTTACATAATATATAAACTTTTGATCTTCCTTCATACGAGAAACATATTCATCAAGGCTTACAAGCTTTTTCTCTGTAGAAGAATAGAACATGAGTAAGTCTTGAAGTACCTCTTTATTGCTTCCAAAATCAGCATAAACACCATATTTAAGCTGTCTCCCAAAGTTTTTATAAAACTCATCATACTTTTCTCTATCATTTTTCTGCATTAATAAAAGTTCACTTTTAATTTTTTCTTTTATCTTTTTTGCAATAAATTTAAGCTGTCTATCATGCTGCAAAAGTTCTCTTGAAATATTAAGTGAAAGATCTGCTGAATCAACTAGTCCCTGTACAAAGCTAAAGTAATCTGGTAAAAGATCTCCACATTTCTCCATTATGAGAACGCCATTTGAATAAAGTTCCAATCCCTTTTCAAATTCCTTAGTATAGAAATCAAAAGGTGCTCTAGCTGGAATAAAAAGCAAGGTATTATAACTCACAACACCTTCAACACTTGAATGAATTACCTTAAGAGGTTTTTCATATCCAAAATGTTTATCCATATAAAACTGATTATAATCTTCAGGCTTCAATTCATTTTTATTTTTTCTCCAAATTGGAACCATACTATTTAAAGTTTCATCTTCAAAATACTCTTCATGTTCATCTTTACTGCCTTCTTTTAGTTTGCTTTTCTTTACCATCATTTTAATTGGATACTTTATAAAATTAGAGTATTTTTTAATCAATGACCTTATTTTATATTCATCTAAAAATTCATCATACTTTTCATCATCAGTACTTTCTTTAATTTTCAATGTAATTTCAGTTCCAACTTCATTTTTTTCACAAGGCTCAATTGTATACCCTTCTACGCCTTTTGATTCCCATTTATATGCTTCATCTGAATTCAAGGCACGGCTTTTTACAGTAACTAAATCTGATACCATAAAAGCAGAGTAAAAGCCAACTCCAAACTGACCTATGATATCTACTCCTTCTTTTGCTTCATTTTCATTTTTAAATGTAAAGGAACCACTTTTCGCAATAGTACCTAGATTATTTTCAAGTTCATCTTTTGTCATACCTATACCAGTATCAGTAATAGTAAGGGTTCTGTTTTCTTTATCTGCTGCAATTCTAATATAAAAGTCTTCTTTATTAAAGCTAACATTTTCGTCAACTAGCGAACGATAATAACTTTTATCAATTGCATCACTGGCATTTGATATAAGTTCCCTCAAAAATATTTCCTTATTTGTGTAAATAGAATTAATCATTAAATTAAGTAATCTTTTGGATTCAGCCTTAAATTGTTTTGTAGCCATTTTATCATTTCCTTTCATCTCAATAAAAACATTTTATTATATTTAATAAAATCAATTTAAGAAAACCACGCTTATAAATGTAAGTTAGCGTGGTTATTAACAATAATCAAGCCGTCCTTACTACTTCCTTCTGTTTCGAATAAATAAGCATTAATCGGAACATAAAAACGCCTTTTCAAATCATTTTATCAGCACTCATAATAACTGAGTGCTAATTTTATTTTAGCAATTATTTTGTCTTTGTCAATATGTTTTTTTAAAGTTTCCCAAAAAAACAATATTTTAAATTAATTATATATATCAGAAAACTCTAAATTAATTTTCTCAATGCGGCTTCTCCCTATACAATCTACTTTCTCACTAGAATTTTTACCCTTTACTAATTTACATGGAATACGAACAGTAAATTCGCTGCCGTAACCTTCCCTACTTTTTACTGATATAGTTCCACTATGTAATTCTACTAAAGCTTTTACTAGTGAAAGTCCTATTCCACTTCCTTCATTTTCTCTTGCAAGAGATTTGTCGACTTGTACAAAGCGTTCAAATATAGAATTTAACTTTTCTTTGGGAATACCCTTGCCTGTATCTTTTACCTTTATAGAAATACTTTTCTTGCCATCTTCTATACTAACCATAATCTTCCCGCCGTGCGGAGTAAATTTTATAGCATTTGATAACAAATTCAACATAATTCTCTCTATTTCTTCCGGATCACAGGCTATAACTTTTTCTTCTACATCCGTATCAAATACTACAGATAATCCTTTGCTTTTTATATAGTCAGCTATAGAAAGAGTCGTATCTTCTACAAGACTTACTATATTATAATTAACTTCATTTATACTAAAGTATCCCGAATCTATCTTTGTTATATCAATTAAATTGTTTACCAGCCTTAAAAGGCGATAGCAATTTTGTTCCATTATTTTTATATATTTGTATCTATCTGAACATGGATTCTCGCAGATACATTCCTTTAACTTAAGTTTGTACACCTGTATAGCTGAAAAAATAACATTAATAGGAGTTCTAAGTTCATGAGAAATGTTGGCAAAAAAGTCTGCTTTCATTCTGTCATACTTTTTGATCTCATTTAGCCTAATTCTCTCTTTCTCTATGTTTTTTTGCAATTCTTCCATACATCTTTTTTCGGTTACATCTACAGCCACTGCTATTAACATATTTCGTTTATCAGTCAATTTTCCAATACAAGCTAAGTAAAAATCCCATATCCGTATATCACCATATTTTGTTTTTACAGAATACTCGCCGCTGTTTTGTTTTTCACTAAAGTTTGATAACTTATGTATATCTTCTTTAAATACATCCGATATTTCTGCTAATTCAGATATTGTAGGAATATCTGCAATGGTATATCCTGTAATGTCACTCCATGTTCTATTGATCTTTAATACTTCCCCATCTTGTGTATACATCATTACAGGAACTGGAGCTTCTTCTATGGAATAACGAAATTTTCTCTCACTTTCTCTTAAAGCTTCTTCAGTTTTTGTGCGTTCAGTAATTTCTTCTTCCAGTGTAATATTAAATTCTTTAAGTTCTTCAGTTATATCCTCTAACTGACGCTTTCCTTCATACACTTGTTTTTTTAAATCATCATTGTTTTCTTTCATTTCAAGCTGTATCGCCCTAATCTTTAGCTGATTATCAACTCGTGTAGTAACCTCTTTATAATTAAATGGTACAGTTATATAATCAGAAGCTCCAGAAGTAAATACCCTATCTTTATCAATAGGTTCATTTTCATCAATGATAAAAATAACAGGAATTTTCTGAAGTTTATAACTAGCCTTTAACCTTTTACATATTTCATATCCATATATATTTTCCATATTAACTTTAAGTAAAATTATGTCCGGTATATTTTCTCTTACAGATTTAAGTCCTAATTCATAACTATAAGCATTCCTAACACAGTATTCTTTCTGTTCAAACATTGCCGTAAGTATTTTAACATTGTAATAGGAATCATCAATAATAAGTACATTAGAATTATTTAAAAGGATTTGCATATTATCCATATCCATGATTTGCTGCCCCATTTCACAATATTTTACAAAATTTAATCTGTATATTCTTCTAATTATATCAATGAATCTTACTTAGTGGGAAAAGCAGATATTCCAAATCTTTGATTTGGTATAGTCGCTTTCGCTGTGTGCAAGCAGATATTCCAAATCTTTGATTTGGTATAGTCGCTTTCTCTTTAGAGTTTTGTTTCTCCCACTAAGTTTAGATGAATTATCTAGGGGCGTAGCTACTGTTATACACAGCATAAGAACTCTAAATCGCTGAAGCTCAAGAGTTCTAATATCTCCCACTTTGATAGAAGTGGGAGTGTTACAGTAGGTAGCCATCAGATAAAT
>DAIMMR010000377.1:0-3919 GCA_036720575.1 Clostridium sp. | reverse complement strand
GCTAATGCAGATTTATCAGCATAATCATTAGTTGCTCTTGTACCTAAACTTACAAATCCTTTTGTATATCCACTTCCTGACAATTTGCTTTTATAATCTTTAAAAGTTGTCCACATATTGTCTTTAGATTTACTATTTACTCCATTTAATTTATTTCTATAAAAATTAGCAATATTCTTTTTTAATTGTTTAAGCAAATCATCATCGCTTTTTTCAAACCAAGTCTTTGATAATGCAAATTCATTTTCACCAATATTGTTAATTTTATCTTCTTCTATTAAATATATATTGTTTTTAATTTCATTCATGCTATATTGTTCTATGTAATCACATAATACATAATCATTACTAACTTTTTTAACCGATTTATATTCATGTTTTACGTTATACAAATCATAATAATATCTTTGAATTTGACCGTTAAATAGATAGGTTAATATATATACTTCTTTAAAAGCATTAAATATATCTATTGGGAATGTCCACATAAATAAAGAATTATTAACTAAGAATACTGAATTACTTTTACACATGATTTTAATATCATCATATTTACTTTCAAAATTCCTTTTATCTTCATTCCATTAGACTAATCCATTATCTTGTATGGTAATTAAATCAGATTTTAATAATACAGATAAATCATCTTTCTTTAATGGAACTTGTTCAACAACATTCATTACTTCATCAAGTATTAATATATAATTATTTGCTTTTAATAGTTCTTTGGTTGTTTCTGTACTCATTTTAAATAAAGCATGAGTAGAGGTAATATTTTTATTTTTAAGTATTAAATCGTGTAAACTATTCAATTTACCTTGTCCTAAATTTTTAGGATCAATAAACTTTCTTTCTGAACATGATTCTTTTATTCGCTGAACCTCGGTCAAATAAGGTGTTATGTATATATAGTTATTTTCCTTGTCGGTATTCATTTTATTTATAGCAAAGGAAGTTTTGCCACTTCCCATAATTGAATCTATTACTGTTATTTTAGTTTTCATTTAGTTTAAACTCCATTCATTAATTATTTTTTTTATTTTAATTCGTAATTACACCACTTAGTAAATAATGAGTAACTTTTTTCTCTATCAAATACATAACAAATTCTATCTCCACTCCAATATACTCTAATTGGTTCTAGTCCATTTTTTATGTATAATTGAGCTTGTTTAGGATTGACTATGTTAACAGTTTTCTTCTCTTCTATCATCTTTTATTACCTCTTTTAATTTAATTTTAAAGTCATCTAAATCTTCTGGGAAAACTATGTAGTAATCTAATTTATTATCTTGAAACATTTTTTCTTTTTCCATTAATTTGTTTCTATATTTTTCTTTTGATTTACTATTATTTATTGGAATATTATTATAATAATTATCTTTATATCTATCTATCAATCCTACAATTTCAATATAAATTTTCTGATTATTTAAATTTAAAACATAATCACAATTCAATAATCCTTTATACGTTTTTATGAATGTGTTATATTTAACATCTCTGAAATAATCGTTATTATATACAAAACCATTTTTTCTTAAAAATTTACTAAATTCTAATTCAAATCGAGACATTGTTTTTTCGCCATCTTCAAATATATAGTTTAAACCAGTTCCTTCGGCTTGTAATATAAATCCCAAATTCTCTATATATTTTCGTAGAGTAGTTTTATTTTCTTTAAAATATTTTCTGTAACTTTGAGAGTTTAAACAAAATTCAGAATTATCAATATCTGTAATTGTGATTGTTTTTCTATTTTCAATATTGTATATTTTATTACATAAGTTTATAATATCATTTTCCAATTCTAAACCATCTTTGTGCTTATCCATCATACTTTCTTGCATTATTTCAAGACCTAAATCTTCTTTCATTTTATTTAAAGTACCCCAATAATTTCTAACATAAGTTAAATTGATACTATTTTCCTTTATATCCCCTCTAAAATCATCATACATCAAAGGTCTGTTCAAATATTCAGCCATTTTATAAATTCGTCTAACTGTTTCTTCTTTTGTTATATACACATTTTCTACTCCTGCATATTCTAAAAAATCTTCTTTCGTTTTGATATTTTTATTTGGGCAATTATCTATAAACCATTCCATTATAGGTAAATTATATGTATTATATTTCATATCATGTTTAGTCGGCTTTAATTTACCTTTACCAACTAATCTTTTAAATTCATCTAGATATGTTTTATATGAATTAATATCAAATTTAATAATATTAGGATTTAAAAAATCTAAATATTCCCTTACTGTATAATTCTTTTCTTTTAAAATACGTTTTACATAATAGTAATCAGGTAAGGTATCAACCTTTTTAAAATCTTCAGCTATTGGGAATTTATTATACAATTTATAATAATTAAATATAGATCTGTTGATTTGTTTTATTGAATCCTCTAATGTTAGTTTGTAATGTCTTTTTGAATTTTTACATATATACATACCATTGTTTTTATTAATATTAACTATATAATTATGATATTTAACCTTCAGTTTCTCATCACATATATCACATTGAACCCACACATACTTATATGAATTTACATTTAAATCTGAAACACTAATCTTAAAACTTCTTTTATTATTAGTATCATAGAAATCTTTATACCCTAAGCTTAAATAATAGCTTGCGTTATCTTCTGTATAATAAATTGTTGTTTCTTGTGGTAATATTAGTGACATTTTTATATCTCCATTCATATTTTTTTGTAATATAAAAAGACTGCCTAAATTAATAAGCAGTCTTAAATTTTAATTTAATTAATCAAATAAACTATTTCTTTCTTCTGTATCATCTCTAAGATCATAAATCATGGTAGTTTCAATGCTTTCATGTTGAGCGACATATTTTGACACACTTTTTAAACTTTTACCTTGTTCTAATAAATGTGTAACGCAACTAGCCTTAAATAAATGCACATTAATTCTTCTTCCGACAATATCTGATAATACGTCTATGCAAAAATTGTTAGCCCAAGATTTGCTCATAATTTTAATTTCATCACCATATTTAACAGTAAAGATATATTCATGTTCATAACCTCTTCTATCAAGCCATAGTTTAATGTATTTCAAAGCTTCGTCATTGAACATATAAATACATGGCTTTCCCGTAGAACTTGCCCCTTTTTCTCTAACGTAATGACTTAATTTATAATTTAATTCATTGCCGTCTTTGTCTTTCTCGTACGGATAATCTACAATTTCAGATTTAAATTGAATACAAGCACTTCTTCTACACCCAACGTTAAACATGGTCGCTACATAAGCACAGCCGAGATAATTTTCATCAGCAAGTAAAGTTTCAATCATTAAATCATATTCTTCTTTAGATATTGGAATCTTATCGTAAGTTTGATTTTTAGGTATTTCTATTGTTCCCGTAGTAAAATTCCTAAACGATTTATATTCTTCAACTTCATCTACTATAAAAATCTCAATAAATTTACTACAAAATGCCGACACAGCAGATTTTTTGAATTTTAGACCACTACTTGACATATTTCGATTCACTAAATATGACATATAACGTTTAAAATCACGCTTTGTTATTTTATAAAATTCCTTATCATTTAATGCCGTTTTAGCATAATATACAAATTGATATAAAGCTGAGCGATATTGTTTTAACGTTTCTGGAGATAAAGTATTGCTCGTTTCAAGATACTCTGTAACTAATTCAACATTATGAGGATTGCACTCTTGAAACATTTCTTCAGTAACATCTGGCAATTTTTCAGCACGTTCTCTAAGCATATTCATGTTTATATCTTTTTTAGCCAAATCTTCATCAACTCATTTCTCTTATATTAATCCTATCTGTTTCAATACCAAAGCAATTATAGCTCCTAAAATAGCAGTTGTAATATACTTAATAGTATCTCTCCACTTTTTAGCATCTT
>DAIMMR010000376.1:0-3920 GCA_036720575.1 Clostridium sp. | reverse complement strand
ATGGAAAATGAAGTTGGCTGGCATGGTTCAGCACCAAATATAGAACAATGTGAGAAAGCATTAGCTGAACTTGGAGGTGAGGAGTAATGTCAAATAAAATAGCAACTAGAGAAGCTTACGGGAAAGCATTAGTGGAATTAGGATCTGAAAATAAAAAAGTAGTAGTCCTTGATGCGGATCTTTCAAAATCTACTAAAACCGCTAAGTTTAAGGATGCATATCCAGATAGGTTTATGGACATGGGAATAGCAGAAGGTAATATGATGGCAGTAGCAGCAGGTTTGTCTACTTGCGATAAGATACCTTTTGTAAGCACTTTTGCCATGTTTGCAACAGGAAGGGCATTTGAGCAGGTAAGAAATTCTATATGCTATCCTAAATTAAATGTTAAAATATGTGCTACTCATGCTGGTATTACAGTAGGGGAAGATGGAGCATCTCATCAGTCTATAGAAGATATATCGCTTATGAGAAGTATACCTAATATGACAGTTATATGCCCAAGTGATGCAGTAGAAGCAGAAGCTGCCGTTAAAGCTGTAGCTGAAATGGATGGACCTTGTTATGTAAGACTTGGCAGGTCAGGAGTATCTGTTATAAATGACAATGCAGATTATAAATTTGAAATAGGAAAAGCAGTACAGCTTAGAGAAGGAAAAGACGCAGTTATTATTGCAACTGGTATAATGGTTGATGCAGCACTGGAAGCTTATAATGATTTGGCAGAAGAAGGAATTAAGGTATCAGTTTTAAACATACATACAATAAAGCCTATAGACAAGGAAGCAATAATAAATACAGCAAGACAAACTGGTGCGGTTATAACTGCAGAAGAACACAGTGTTATTGGAGGACTTGGATCAGCTGTATGTGAAGTTTTAAGTGAAAACTTACCTACCCCAGTAGTAAGGGTAGGCATAAAAGATATTTTTGGCCAAAGTGGAAAACCGGCAGAACTTTTAAAAGCCTATAAACTTACAGCAGATGATATAGTGAAAGCTGTTAAAAAAGGTATAGCTCTAAAATAGCAATTTAGTAAAAGACGATGTTATGATTTCATATAACATCGTCTTTTTTAATCAATAAAAGTAAACTTTAAGCCTTAGTTTGTTAATAATAATTTCATATATTTAATTTTTAGTTTCATCTTCCGGTATGATATAATGAACTTTGTAATGTAGCAAGCTGAAAAACTTGTTAAATATAAGGAGAGATTTAAATGATACAGTTCAAAAACGTAAGCAAGGTTTACAATAATAACATATTCGCACTGTCAAATATAAATTTGAAAATTGAAAAAGGGGAATTTGTTTTTTTAGTTGGACCTAGCGGAGCTGGAAAAACTACTTTTGTAAAGGCACTTTTGAAAGAAATTCAACCTACATCAGGGGACATTATAGTTAACAATCTTAATATCACAAAATTGAAAAGAAGTAAAATACCTTTATATAGAAGAAAATTAGGAGTAGTTTTTCAAGACTTTAGACTGATACCTACTTTAAATGTTTATGAAAATGTAGCATTTGCAATGAGGGTTATTGAAGCTCATCCAAAAGAAATAAGAAAAAAGGTACCTATTGTACTTTCTTTAGTTGGACTTGCAAATAAATACAAGTCATTTCCACATGAACTTTCTGGAGGAGAACAGCAGAGAATTTCACTGGCAAGAGCTATAGTAAACAACCCATCCATATTAATAGCTGACGAACCGACAGGAAACTTGGATCCAGATACTTCTATGGATATAATGGAAACAATAAAGGATATAAATGAGGCTGGAACAACAGTACTAATGGCAACTCATGCAAGCGATATAGTTGATTTTATGAGAAAGAGAGTTATAGCGCTAGAAAAAGGTATTATAGTAAGAGATGAGCAAAGGGGTGCATACGGCTATGAGGATTAGTACTATAAGATTTTCTATTAAGGATGCATTTAGAAATTTAAATAGGAATAAAACTATAAGTATAGCATCTGCAGCTACGGTAGCAGCTACGCTTTTTATTTTCGGTATATACCTACTTGCTATGATAAATATCAAACAAGGTATATTGGAAGTGCAATCTAAAGTAGAGGTAAAGATATATCTTCAGGATAATATAACTAGAATTCAGAAGAGAAATATCGAGGATAAAATAAATGCTACAGATGGAGTGGTCGATGTAAGTTATGAAACAAAATCTCAGGCATTAGATAAGTTTAGAAATCAGTTGGGAAAGGAAAATAAGTCTTTAGTAGAGGGACTTGAAAAGGACAATCCAATTCCAAGTGCATACATAGTGAAGGTTTCAGATCCCAAAGTTGTGTCCCGGGTAGTTAAAAATTTACAGGGAATGCCCGGAATATATAGTGTGCAGGATGCCAGAGAAATTGTGGATAAAATTATAGCTATAACTAGAACTATAAAATGGGTAGGAACTATTATATTTATAATATTAATAGGAGTTTCACTATTTTTAATAGGAAATACAATAAAAATAACTGTTTATTCTAGAAGAAAAGAAATAGGAATAATGAAATACATTGGAGCTACAGACTGGTTTATAAGATGGCCTTTTATTATAGAAGGTATTATAATAGGTATTGCAGGGGGAATAGTGTCAGATATAATACTTTATTATCTATATAAAATAGTATATGTTAAAGCAGCATCCACTCTTGTAATAATGCAGTTAATTAGTCCTACTTATGTAATCACTAGTATTTTAGGAATATTTATTCTGGTGGGTATTATTATAGGTGCTGCAGGAAGTGCACTATCTATTAGAAAATTCTTAGAAGTTTAAATTAGTATAGGATAATTAATTAAATTTTAGAGCTATATAGGGCATGCAGAAATTTTATTTTTGCATGCCAATTTTATAATAGCTTTACAAATTTATTTTTTTTAGTGTTATAATTATTTAAGATTTACATAAATACTATAATAGTGAATGTTTCAAAAAATGAGGTGAGCAAATTGAATAGCAAGAGAAAATGGATAGGATGGACTATAGCAATTGTACTTATAACAAATATCCTTACAATGTTTGGAACTACAAGTTTTATAACAAGTGCTCAGGGAAATACTGTAGGAAATTTTGGAAAACTATTTGAAATTAGAAGTCAATTATATAAATATTATGATGGACCTATAAACGATTCAACTTTAGTTGAAGGTGCCATTAAAGGAATGACTTCATCGCTGAATGATCCTTATACTGTATTTATGAATAAAAAAGAATTTGAAGATTTTAATGTTCAAACTCAGGGAAATTATAGTGGTGTTGGAATTCAGGTTGCAGCAAAAGACAGCAATATTGTTGTAATGGATGTATTTGACAATTCCCCTTCAAAAAAAGCGGGAATAATAAAAAATGATATAATTGAGAAAGTAAATGGTAGTAGTGTTAGTGGAAAAGATCTAGATAAAGCTGTATCTTTAATGAAAGGTCAGGAGAATACGGAAGTTACGCTGACATTATATAGAGAGAGCAAAGGAAATTTTGATGTAAAAGTTAAAAGACAAAAAATAGATATTGCTACTGTAAAAGGTGAAATGCTGCAGGATAATGTAGGATATATTCAGGTAAGTATGTTTGACGAAAATACTGCAAAAAACTTTAAAGATCAGTTGAACAAATTGAAGAGTCAGGGTATGAAATCATTGATTATAGATTTAAGAGATAATCCAGGTGGACTTTTAGATCAATGTGTTGATATGGTGTCTAATTTTGTACCTAGTGGTAAGGTTATAGTTTCTACAATTGATAAATACAGCAATAAAAAAGAGTATAAATCAAAAGGTGGGGATTTTACTAATTTGCCTTTGACAATATTGACTAATGGAAATAGTGCCAGTGCATCGGAAATATTTTCAGGAGCCATTAGAGATTATAAAATTGGAACTTTAGTTGGAGAAAAAACCTATGGAAAAGGAG
>DAIMMR010000375.1:0-3922 GCA_036720575.1 Clostridium sp. | reverse complement strand
ATCAAACATTGGTATAGTTAATATATTAGCATTTTCAAATTTTTCTTTTATTTCTTCAATATATGCTAGTTGCATATCTCTCCTCTTTTTAAAAAATGGGCTTTGGGCTTGTTCCTCTGGAATAATTAGGTTTATTGAAACTAATTGAGTCTTTATCCCAAATTCTTCTAATTCCTTAGATGCTCTATATGCTTCTATCATTGGAGTTTTTTCTGGATACATTACGAAACTAAATGTAGTTTCATCTTCATTTTTCATCATATCCATAACTTTGTCAAATCTTTCTTTTTGTAGCTTATCTGCATCGCTTATACCTGTTGAAATACCAGCCTTTAGTTGGATTTGTTTACTCCAATCCATTGGTAATTCTAAAAGTCTCAATGTGTGTCCTGTAGGTGCAGTATCGAAGACAATAACATCGAATTCATCACCACTTGCATATTGAATAAATTTTTGAAAGGCTGCCATTTCTTCTGTACAGGGAGAGTTCAGTTCTTCCTCCATTGCTTTAATCGTATCTTCTCCAAATTTTCCCTTAGCCTCATCTAAAATTGAATTTTTGTAATCTTCTGTTGCCTTTTTCTGATCTATTTTGACAGCATATAGATTATTTACTCCATCTATTTTTGTAATTTCATCAGAAACTGGTTTATCTAATACATTTCCGATATGGGCAGCAGGGTCTGTTGTCATAAGCAAAGTCTTAAAACCTTTCTTTGCAGTTTGAACAGCAGTAATGCAAGCCATGGAAGTTTTACCTACTCCACCTTTTCCTGAAAAAAAGATATTTTTTCTTTTATTCTCTTTAGGATAAATTAACTTACCAATATTGTTTGATTTTTCTTTTTCAAATAGCTTTTCTCCACTTTTTCTTAACATTTCTATTCCTTTTAATTCAGAGTCGAAGAGTTCCATTGTGGTAATTGAAATATCTTTAAATACATTTTTCGTTTCCTCTAGATATTTTTGCTGCATATCATATCTAGACTTAAAAAATGGATTTATAGCTTCTTGTTTTGGAATAAAGCCATTTACAATAAGACTTGTTGTGTTTATGCCTATCTCTTTTAATTCATTTGAAGACCTTATAGTTTCTTGAAGAGATGTTTGTTCTGGTTGCATTACAAATATAAATTCTGTTTTGTTTGGATCTCTTAGCTTTGATACAGCATCATCATACTTCTTTTTGCTATCCTGTATTAATGCTACAGGTCCTAAACAAGTTTGCCCACTTCCTTGGGAGCTTTCTTCTATATGCTTGCTCCAATCCACTGGAAGTTCTAGAAGTCTAATTGTGTGTCCTGTTGGTGCAGTATCGAATATAATTATGTCATAGGAGTCATCTTCCATAAAATCAATAAATTTATCAAAGGAAGCCATTTCCTCGGTACATGGACCACTTAATTGTTCTTCAGCGATTTTCAACATTTCTTCATCAAAAAGTTCTCTCATAGGTGCAAGAGATCTTTCCTTATATTCATCTGTTGCTTTATCAGGATTTATTTCCATAGCATAAAGATTGTCTATGCCATCTATTTTAGTAACCTTATGACCTATTTCTTGTTCAAATACATCCGATAGATTAGCAGCAGGATCAGTAGTTACAATTAAAGTCTTACGCCCCAAGTCAGCATGATAAACTCCAGTAGTACATGCCATAGAAGTTTTACCTACCCCACCTTTTCCCGAAAAGAAAATAAACTTTGTTTCCATTTGAGATAACCTCCCCCTATTTTTGTATTTTTTCTTCCATTTCTTCTAATGTAGGATAATCATGTGTCTTGATTATTTCTCCATTAACTGTAGTAACTGGCAAAACACCTTTTCCTTTACTTTTAACTAATTTAAACACATCTGCATTTTCTTTGAATTTTAAAGGTTGTTGAGTTATCTGATACCTTTCAATTGTTATACTTGGATACTTTTTCTTTAAAAATTCAATATTTTCACCTAACTTTACTAATCTTTCATCTGGACTTGGTCCACAAAGCCCTGTTGAACAGCACATTGGTGGTTCAAAGAATTCAATTTTCATTAACTATCATCCTTTCATTTTATGATTATATTTGATTATACTCATATAGAGTGTAAAAAAATTTCGTGATTATTAATTGTTTTATATCTATATCATGTTCAAAATTCAACTTTTAATTATCTAATCTTCTTTCATAGCTTTGGGAAACCAATGTCTTGTATTATTCGCTATCTTAACCAATTGAAGCATTACTGGTACCTCAACTAAAACACCTACCACAGTCGCAAGTGCAGCTCCAGAGCCTAATCCAAAAAGTGATATTGCTACTGCTACTGCTAGTTCAAAGAAATTTGATGCCCCTATCATTCCTGCAGGTGCAGCTACATTATGTGGCAATTTCCAAACCTTTGCCCATAGATAAGCAATAAAAAATATTAAGAATGTCTGAATAATTAGCGGTATTGCTATTAATACTATGTTAAGTGGATTATCAACAATAACTTGACCTTGAAAAGAAAATATAATTATCAACGTTAATAATAGCCCAATTATTGTTACATTACTAAACTTTGGAATAAAAGTATTTTCAAAGTATTCTAATCCTTTATTTTTAGTTATTACTGTCCTTGAAATAACACCTGCTGCCAAGGGTATAACTACAAATAAAACTACTGATAAGAATAATGTAACCCAAGGTATAGATATATTACTCATTCCTAATAAGAAAGCAACTATAGGAACAAATCCTACTAAAATAATAAGATCATTTGTAGCAACTTGAACAAGAGTATATGCAGGATCTCCTTTAGTTAAGTGACTCCAAACAAATACCATAGCAGTGCAAGGTGCAGCTCCTAAAAGTACAGCTCCTGCAAGATATTCTGTTGCAAGCTCTGGTGTTATAAGATTTTTAAAGACTACGTTAAAGAAAAATAAGGCTAATCCATACATAGTAAAGGGTTTAATTAGCCAGTTTGAAACCCATGTAACTACAAGTCCTTTAGGATTTTCTCCTACCTTTTTAATACTGTGAAAATCTACTTTTAACATCATTGGGTAAATCATTAACCATATTAGAATTGCTACAGGTACTGAAACATTTGCATATTCAAAATTACCTAAAAATTCAGGTATTCCTGGTAAATATACTCCGATAAGTACCCCTATTACCATACATATGGCTACCCATACTGTAAGATATCTTTCAAAAAAACCAATACCCGATTGTATTTCTTTTTTTGCCATTATAATTCCACCTTTCATATAAATTATTATTTAACTAAGTTATTAAAATAATCATAGATTATCTTAACTTGTGATTTATTGATTGAATAACTTTTGTTTCTTCCTTGTTTTTCTTCTACTATTAATCCCACTTCTCTTAAAGTCTTTATATGATGGGAAATAGTTGATTGCCTTAATTGCAAATTATTTTCGATATCTCCAAAAATAGATTTCTGTTCTTTTAAGAGATATAGAATTTTAATTCTATTATTATCTGATAGAGCCTTGAAAATTTTTACAATATCTTTTTCTTTCATATTTTCACCACATAAAATACTCCTTTTTTACATAAAAATGATATTATTTATGTCTTTTATATTGTCACAACTCATGCCACTTTCTTTATATTTTAATAATTTTTCAAGCTCCTTAATAAATTTGCTATTTTGGTCCATTTTTTCAGTTAGAAATTCATATAATAGTTTGTTCTTTTTAATAAATTCTGGGTTTATTTGATAATATGTCCATTGTGCTTTTTTTTCAAAAGTAACAATCTCCTCATTCCTAAGTCTAGTCAAATGTCTCGATACATTGGATTGAGTTGTATCTAAAATAACTTCAATCTCACATACGCATAACTCTTCTTTTCTTAGTAAGTTTATTATTCTTAGCCTATTCTCATCTCCTAATGCTTTAAATAAGTTATCCATTATTTTCACCTCG
>DAIMMR010000374.1:0-3934 GCA_036720575.1 Clostridium sp. | reverse complement strand
TACAAATATATTGGCTTATTCTATTCTTGCAATCTCCCCAATTTGTAAAGTTTGAAGATAATACTTTTTTGGCTTTTGCACCTTCTGCTATATGCTTGCCGCATATTAGGCAATTAGTGTCTATACTTTCCAAGTTTTCAACTTTTGGGTTCCCTAATGCTGAATATAATATCTCTGTATTTGTAATTGTTCTCACCTCTTTTCAGACATAAAAATAAGACACCTAGAATTTAATCTAAGTGTCTTTAGGGGATATGTATTATAGAGTAGGTAGAGATTTGCACTCTACATAATATGTCTATCTTGATGGCTGGCTTCCACAGTTATGCAATACATCTACCACATAGCATTCTTCATCTAGCGTCTACTTTCAACCTTATAGGATGTTCTATTCCGCCACTACTCTATATTTACCACTATCGCATAACGATAGCTCTGCTCCTTCTACACATAGTAGACGAGCTAATTGTGCCATAGTCTAGGATTTCTCCCAAGCATATAATATGTAGATACTATGGACTTATACAAGATATAGTTTAATTTTATTTACGGCAAAGCCGCATTGGTAGCTCCATTTAACCCTGGAGCTAGAGGTTTATTTTAAGGGAGAGTTTGTATATGAGTTATTGCAATGCAGTTTGCAATTTTTCATTTTAACCATAATCGACTATATATAGTATATAACACTTTTAGATGAATTTTGTCCCAACTTTGTCCTATTTTTGTCTCAAATCTGTCTCATTTTTGTCTCACGATTTTTTTGCTGTCTATTGCATAATTTTACATTTTAATCTACTATTAAAATAAATAAATTTTATACTTTAAAGTTGGTTTAATAATATTTATTAAAAACAGGAGGGATAAAAATGATTAAATATGTTCCTATATTAAAATGGAAGCCAGGTGAAAAAGATTCTATCAAAAAGTTGAGCAAAGAACAGATTGAAAAAATTTTCCCTGTAATTGAATTAGTAGATGCAATAGATGCAAATAGTTTGCTAAGTCAAATACAAGAAACAGGCTTAGAGCACGCTTTTATTGATACTTCTCATTATGAGGAAACAGATATTAACTTTTATAAAAAATTAACTTCAAGAAATAAACCACTGCACATAATTCCTATATTTTATATTGATGATTTATTTAATAGCATTTCTTCTATAGAAGACCAATTTGATGAAATATGTATAAGATTAGCAATTCCTGAACCTCTTGATTCTTTAAGCTATACCGAATTTTTTAAAAACATATTTAAAAAAGAAACAAATTTAAAAATTGATATAATATTAGATTTAATTTTTGTTCAAGATATGGAATCAGCTTCTTTAAAATACGTAGCATTAAATCAAGTATTACACCAATTGGAACAATATCATGATAACATAAACAAAATAATCATTTCATCTACATCATTTCCCCAAAATTTAAGTACCTTAGAAGCAGGTGAAGAAAAATCGTATAAAAGATATGAATTTAGTATATTTAATAAAGCTTTAAATCTCCCCGAATATAAAAACTTAATGGACAAACTAATATATTCTGACTACGGTGTTAATAAATTTACAGATACAGAAATGGACTTTTCAAAACTTCAATATGGCATTCTGCCAAAAATAAAATATACAACTGATAATTTTTATTATGTACAAAAGGGTAAAAAAGACAGGATAAAAAATACTTATATTGTTTCAGTTTTTGACATGTGTGCTAAAATAGTTAATTCCAATTTTTTCTACGGAAAAGACTTTTCATATGGAGATAATCAAATATACACCAAATCTATTAATAAAAAAGGTCCTGGTAGAAGCAGAGATTGGGTTACAATTTCTACTGCTCACCACATAGCTGTAATATTGAAACAGCTCTCCAATTATATCTAAGTTTAATTATAGTCCTTGTATAATCTATTATTTCATTATTTGGAACTTCTTTTAAAATCATATCTATAAGAGCACGTTTTGTTTTGCTCTTATATTTTTTGTCTGTATATCTAGCAATTAGTTCTATAAGTTCGTCCTTCCATAAAATAGTTAGTCTTGAAAATGGATCTACTTTGTTATTAATACGTCCTTTTCTAACAGTTTTAAGCTCTTTATTTTCATTATAGTATTTAATTCCCCACCATTTGGGTATTATTTTCTTTACTTCATTCACATATTTCTTGGTTGTTACTAATACCATTCTATCAAAAACTTTACTATAATATTCTGATTGTCTAGGCAACCTTTGCAAGGTATCCATATCACTTTTTATTTCATATCCATGAAATAAACCATTGATTACGGCTATGTCTATCCTAACATAGCCGTTTAATATGCTCATTTCAGGCACAACGATAGTGCTAGTATCATTTACATACATTGGTTCTTTTGAAAAATCTCTATACAAAAATGATCTTATGTCACTATCATACATATCAAAATTCTCCTTTCACGATTAAAAAGCTAATTATATTATAATATATATTGTCAACATTATGTCTATCCAACTTTATACACCCTTTCCCACTTCACAATATCCTCCAGTATGTCCTCTCGCCACCTGTAGGCAGTACTTCTCACACCACCATACATTTCAGTTGCTATCCACCCGACGCCCTTGTTTAGCTTGTACTTATAAATAATGAATTGCATGATTTCTTCTGATAGTGGAGGGACTGTCAGTACTTTCTTCAACGGAGCTGTATTTCTTTTTAACTGCCTTATTCTGGCCATATTCTTACGGAGCTTTCTTCCAACATACTCAAGTTCATCCTCAAGCTTTTCAATTTCTCTAACAATTCCTTTTTCTGCTGTACTTTCTCCTGTAGGGCTTGTCTGTACCTTTTCACTAAAACTAGGGCTCATGTGGCTGTCTGCAACAACATATACATTACAGTGCTTTATATCCCATTGAATACTCTCTTCCTGATCTTGAAGGTCTTTGCATTCCAGTTCCAAAGCTTCCATTTCTTTTAAATCTCTAAAATAGCCATACAGCTTACCTTCTGTCCTTTTAAATGTTTCTTTGTCCAACATACAGTTCCCTCCCATGAACTTATTTAATTATGTCTATTCCTTATATCTCTCACTTACCCATCTGTTTCAAATCATCCTTAAAAGCCCTGGAATTGCAAATCATATTCACATATTCCTTTATTTTAAGTTTTGAAACCTTGGTACTCTCCCTCTTCTTCTCTATATCAACATCAATTTGTTTTATGGTTAAGCTAAGAGAATTAATTTCTTCCTGCAGCAGTTGGATTTTATCGAAATACCTTTCCCTTTCCAAACTTCTAGCATTCACATAATCGGTTATAGATTTTTCACTTTCCTCTAAATCTTCCTTCAGTAAATTTATTTCCTCCAGAAGGTCCTTAACAATTCCCCTGTTAGTTTTCCTAGGGAACCCAAAGTCTACTTTAATAAGTGTAACAATCACAGACTCGTCTTTACTTAAAACAAGGAGTATATCATCCTTCACATAAAATCTCCTGACTACCTTATCCTCACCAATCTTACCCTCTATCAGGAAATCGGAATAAGTGAATATCTTATTTACATCCTGTATTATTCGTTCATCATTGGCTATCATATATTCCTGAACAGCAAAGTCACCAGTTATTCCTTTCACTCTCTCTACATATCTTATTTTACAGTGTTTGGTTAAATCTATATGTTTACGTTCTGCTATCAATACTTCCATTATCTTTCTAACCTCCTCCCATGCCTGTCCCATTCCTTTTTAAACTCCTTATAGCTCTTTGCACTTTCCTTCTTGCAATTCCTAACAACTATATAAAAGCCTATTATCCCAACTATGCTAATTAAAGCCCATACTCCTATAAACACATAACCCAATTTTATTAAATGTTCCATCTACTCACCTTCTTCAAATTCTCTGTATAATAAATCCAATTCAGGACATACTATTCATAAAGCATTATTTTAATCTC
>DAIMMR010000373.1:0-3966 GCA_036720575.1 Clostridium sp. | reverse complement strand
CGGATAAAAAATATTCGTCGCATCTTTGACTTGTTATTTTCTTTCAAATGCCTAACAAGGAGAAGTGATATAATGCCGTTAAGAGAAAACTTGAAAAAGGTTTTGATAATAGGATCGGGCCCTATAATAATAGGTCAGGCTGCGGAATTTGATTACTCGGGAACACAGGCCTGCGAGGCTATAAAAAAAGAAGGAATACAAACTGTTCTGGTAAATAGTAATCCTGCTACTATAATGACTGATAAAAATATTGCAGACAAGACTTATATAGAACCTTTAACTGTTGAATCACTAGAGGCAATAATAGGAAGGGAAAAACCAGATGGGGTTTTAGCTGGATTTGGTGGACAGACTGCCTTGAATTTGGCCATGGAGCTTAATGAAATTGGGGTATTTAAAAAATATAATGTAGAACTTCTTGGAATAAAAACTGAATCCATAAAGAATGCGGAAGATAGGGAAAGTTTTAAAAATCTAATGAATGAGATAGATGAGCCTATAGCTGTAAGTGAAATTGCTACAAATCTAGAAGAATGTAAAGAGTTTTTAGATAAAGTCAACCTTCCGATTATAATAAGACCTGCATATACCTTAGGAGGAACCGGAGGTGGTATTGCAAGTACTTATGAGGAATATATGGAAATATGTGAAAATGGATTGGAAGAGAGTCCTATAAATCAAATACTTCTTGAGCAAAGTTTAGCTGGGTGGAAAGAACTAGAATATGAAATAATGAGAGATAAAAAGGACAACTGCATGGTAGTTTGTAATATGGAAAATTTGGACCCCGTGGGAATACACACAGGAGACAGCATAGTAGTAGCCCCATCTCAGACACTTAATGATAGAGAGTACCAGATGCTTAGGAGATCTGCCATAAAGATAATAAGGACCTTAAAAATAGAAGGTGGATGCAATATTCAATTTGCATTAGATCCTAATAGTAATAGGTACATGGTTATAGAAGTAAACCCTAGAGTAAGCAGATCAAGTGCATTGGCTTCAAAAGCAGCAGGATATCCTATAGCTAAAATTGCAGCTAAAATTGCTCTTGGATACACTTTAGATGAACTTAAAAATTATGTTACGGGAAATTCCAGTGCACTGTTTGAACCAGCTCTAGATTACTGTGTAGTTAAAATGCCTAAGTGGCCTTTTGATAAATTTAAAACTGCAAACAGGACTTTAAAAACTCAGATGAAAGCTACGGGAGAAGTTATGGCTATAGATAGGAGTTTTGAAAGTGCTCTTTTAAAAGCAGTTATAAGTTTAGAGGGAAAAATAATAGGGTTGAAATTAGATAAATTTGAAAATATGAACAAAGATGAAGTAATAGAAAAGATAAATAACCAGGATGATGAAAGACTTTTTGCTTTAGCAGAAGCCCTTAGAAAGGGAATGAATATAGATGAGCTTCATGAGTTAACTAAAATAGATAAATGGTTCTTAGGCGGAATAAACAATATAGTAAATATGGAAAATGAATTGACAGGCAATGTGCCAAATGTAGAAGCCATTCAAAAAGCTGAAATTATGGGATTTACAGATGAATATATTTGCAAATTAATAGGTATGAAATTAGAAGATTTAAAGAAACTTAGGGAAGTAAATGGTATAAAGTGTGTTTATAAAATGGTAGATACCTGCAGCGGAGAATTTGAAGCAAAAACTTCTTACTATTATTCCTGTTATGATTTAGAGAGTGACAATGTTATTTCAAATAATAAAAAGATACTTGTAATAGGTTCAGGACCTATTAGAATAGGACAGGGAATAGAGTTCGATTACTGCTGTGTTAATGGTGTTTGGGCCATAAAAAAAGCAGGATATGAAGCTATTATAATAAATAATAATCCAGAGACAGTAAGTACTGATTTTGATATTTCAGATAAGCTGTACTTTGAACCACTTTATATAGATGACGTTATGAATGTAATAAATGAGGAAAAGGTGGATGGAGTTATAGTACAATTTGGAGGACAGACTGCACTTAACCTATCTAAAAAGTTAAATGACAGAGGAGTAAATTTACTTGGCACATCCTTTGAATCTATAGATTTGGCAGAAGATAGGGAAAAATTTAGAGTACTTCTTAAAGAACTTGATATAAATTCACCTGTAGGTGGATCTGTAACAAGCCTTGAAGAAGCAGATAACTTGGTAGCTGAAATAGGTTATCCTGTTATTGTTAGACCATCTTATGTAATAGGCGGTAGAGCAATGAAGGTTGTCTACAATTATGAAGAGCTGTGTAAGTATTTAAAGGATGCCGTAAATTTATCTAAGGAACATCCTGTTCTTGTAGACAAATATATAGTGGGAAAAGAAATAGAAGTAGATGCCATATCAGATGGGGAAGATTTAATAATTCCTGGAATAATGGAGCATATAGAGAAGACAGGGGTACATTCTGGGGACAGTATAGCAGTATATCCAGCATCAGATTTACCAGAGAATGTACTTAAAAAAATAGAAGATTATACAGTTAAGATTGCCCAAAAGTTGAATGTTAAAGGACTTTTAAATGTTCAATATGCTTTTGACGGAGATAAGGTGTATGTAATAGAAGTAAATCCAAGAGCGTCGAGAACTGTACCTATTTTGAGTAAAGTTACTAATATTCCAATGGTAGAAATAGCTGTAGAAGTTATGTTAGGTAAAAAAATAAAAGATTTTCACTATAAACAGGATATGTATAGGTACAGCAATATTTACGCAGTCAAAATGCCTATATTTTCTAATAAAAAGTTATCTGGAGTAGATGTGGCACTAGGCCCTGAAATGAAATCTACAGGAGAAGTCTTAGGAGTGGACTTTGATAAAGACAAGGCCATATATAAAGCATTTAAAGCTTCAGGAGTTAAGATACTGCAAAAAGGAAATCTCTATGTTTCTGTAAATGATATAGATAAAAAGACTTCACTAAATGTAATTAAAAAATATGGAGAACTTGGATTTAGTATAAGTGCATCCAGTGGAACTTATAAGTTCTTAAGTGAAAATGGAGTAAAATGCAGTGAGCTTGATTTAGATACTGCAGTGGAATATATAAAAGATAAGAAAATAGATATAGTTATAAATACAGCTACTCAAGGATATAATACTACAAGACAAGGTTTTATGCTCAGACATACAGCTCTAGCTCATGATAAAATAGTATTTACATGCTTGGATACAGCAAATGCCTATATTGATGCTATTTTGACAGAGAAAAATGGAGAAAATATAGAATACAGAACTATGGGTGAATATTTGCAGGAACCAGCACTTAGAAGTTAATAATTATATAGGCATTCTAGCTTGAAAGTTAACTTATACAATATCATATAATGACAAATTTCATCATCATAAACAGAGTTCTTGGCATCAGATGGAGTTTTAACTCCACCTGATGCTTAGAAATCGTTATCCAGGGACGTAGTCGCTCTTTACTCCCACTTGGAGAAAAGCAGATGTCCCAAATTCTTTGATTTGGTGACAGTCGCTTTCACAGAGTGCGTGGGAGTATTAGAGCGAGTAGTCATCGGATAAAAACTTTTAATAAGTCTAAAGCTTGGCATTTTTAAAACCTAAAGGAACTTAGATAAACTCGTACCTCAGACATATCTAAGTTCCTAAGGTTTTCTAAAATACCAAGCTAAGACTTATTTATAAAAGTTTTTAAGTATGATTTCAATTTTGTCATTATATTTCATGTATAAGTTTAAATTTCAATTAAAAGCCCTATATATGGATATTCTAACTTAAGAATCAACTTATACGCAGGCATATTTTTACAATAATGAAGTTCTTTTAAATATTTTGTATATAAGTCTTAGAAAAAAATTCGTAAAAACTTAGAACTTTTGAATTGTCTGAGGTACGAGTTTTCAAAAGTTCTTAGCTTTTTTAGAATTTTTTATTTAGACTTATCAAAATATTTAATGAACTGAAGGTTGTAAAAAATATCCGTAGTATAAGTTGATT
>DAIMMR010000372.1:0-3967 GCA_036720575.1 Clostridium sp. | reverse complement strand
TAGGCTTTGTATCTATAACAGCACTCATCTTAATCCCTCCTTATAACTTACCTTAAATTAAGTATAATATATTACGTAATATTTGTCTACATATTAAAATAGAATAATCCTCTCAACTTGATTGCATATTAATAAGGGGTAGAGGGAGCATCCGTGTAGTTATCTATACTATAAAATGAGATAGAACTCATAGTACACTATGAATCTTCTATCTCTATTTTTTATACTTTGTTTAATAAAAAACTATATGTATAAAAAATAGTAATCGTAGAACACTAGGTATAGAAGATCAGCGATGAATGAGAGTGTGAATATTAATGAAGGTTGAATCTTTAATTACAGGAGAAGGAAAAGAAAGATATATGCTGGTTGATGATAAAGGTGATCCAGTAGAAATTGTATTGAAATACATAAAATATAAGGATAACATAGGTGCAGCAAGAAATACTTTGAGGGCATATTGCTATCACTTAAAGCTTTTCTTTGAGTTTTTAGAGCAAGAGAATTTAGACTATAGAGATATTGGAATAGATGAAATGGCTTCATTTATGAGATGGCTTCAAAATCCTTATGGTAGTTTAAAAATTTCTCCTATAGCAACAGTAACATCAAAAAGAACTGCTAAAACTATAAATATAATTATATCTACAGTTATAGGACTTTATGATTACCTCATGAGGCATGAAAATTATAGTATTCAACTATCAACAAAATTAAAAAAGCAAATAGTAGGATCTCAACGTGGATTTAAGGATTATTTATATCACATAAACAAAAATAGAAGCTATAACAAAAAAATCTTAAAACTTAAAGAGCCTAAAACAATACCTAAGACAATACCAAAAGATAAAATTAGCATTTTGTTGGCCGCATGTTCAAATATTAGAGATAAATTTCTAATTCAGCTGCTATGGGAAAGTTCAATACGTATAGGAGAAGCCCTTGCACTTTGGCTTGAAGATTTTGAAATTGATGCTAGTAAAATTCATATTATGGATCGTGGAGAACTCAGCAATCATGCTGAGATAAAGACAGTATGTAGCCCTAGAATCATAGATGTATCTTCAGATTTAATAAATTTTTATATGGAGTATATATCAGAATATCATACTGATGAGGTAGATACAAATCATGTATTTATAAAAATTTCGGGAGAAAATAAATATCAGCCTTTAGAATATCAGGATATTGTATCCTTATTTGAAAGATTAAAAAAGAAAACAGGAATATCTATTACTCCACATGTATTAAGGCATACATCTTTAACAGAGTTACGTAGAGCTGGATGGAAAGCTGAACATCTCATGAAACGTGCTGGTCATGCACAGGTTCAAACAACAATGCAGATGTATATTCATCCTTCGGATGAAGAAATGCGAGAAGATTGGGAAAAAGCAGAAAAAAGAATGCATTTAAAACGTAAAAACGGAGATGATGATAATTTATGAATACAGCGTTTAAGCCTACACAAAGTGAAACAAAATTACTTGAGATTAACTCTAAAATTTATGGATATTGGCAGAATGATGTTTGGGATATTCATAATGTAGCATTTGAAAAGTTGCTAAATGTTACACCTAAGAGTGTTAAACGATATATAGATTTTTCATCATTTCCAAGAATGTTAAAAAATGAAGTTAAATTTTTTATATTAAATCGTTTTGAAAGTAACGAAATTACATATAGAACAATTATTAAAAATTATTGTTCTTCGTTTAAACAAGTAGCTGATTTTTTAGAAAAATATTATCCGTTCAACTATAGCTTTGTTGAAATAAGCTTAGATAAAGCATTGATTCAGCTTCGTTTGTTTTTAGCTGACAGAAATATAAAGCTTCGCAATTGCTTACCTAAAAGTAGGTTTACAAGATATGAAACTTTGTTAAACCAAATTTGTAGTTTTTATACTGCCTTTTATGATACCAGGAATGAATATGAGAAGGATATATGGGATATCAGAAAAATAGCAAGTGACAAAGTTATTGAGCATACATCACATTATCTTTTAAACTTTACTGGCATACCAAAACCTTTTATAAATACGATTAAACGTTACATTAAATATAGACTAAGTTATTTATCTCATGGTCAATGTCGAACTGACATTATGGGCATAAAACTTTTTCTAATTTTTATTAATGCTAAATATCCTTCATGGATTGACATAACACAATTATCAAGGGAAGATATTGAAAATTATATTACTTGGTTTAATGATTATACTAAGAATTTTAAAGGTTCAAAAACTGCTTATTTTATTTCACTGCACACATTTATTGAGAACATACAGCGATTTGATTATAAGGAAGCTCCTAAAACTCCTATTGCTATGTTAATATTTAAGGAAGACTTTCCTAAACACTTTAGATGGGCACAAACTGAAATAAAATATATACCTGAAGATATTTTACTTCAGTTAGAAAATAACTTAAAATATTTAAATCCATCCGAGTATATACCAGTAGTAATACTTCTTCGGGCATCAGGATGGAGAATATCAGATATTTTGTATCTTAAATATGACACTTGTTTAGAAAGAACATCTCAAGGCTGGTATTTACATGGTGATATTTTAAAAACAAGAGTTTTAAATCACAGAGTACCTATTACTGATGAAGTCGCTAATGTGGTAAAAACAATTGTTGAAACAGTTAAAAGTAAAAGTACAATTGAAAACAACCCCAAAAAATTTCTGTTTGCTAGATTTTTTGGTAGACGTAAAGGTCACACCTATGGTGCTAAAAGTATAAGTGAAAGCCTTAATAGTTTAGCTAAAAAAAGAAAAATAGTTGATCAAAATGGACAGATATTTCATTTTAAGAATCATGCCTTTAGGCACACAAAAGGAATAGAGCTTATTAACAATGGAATGAACTTACTTCATGTTCAAAAGTGGATGGCTCATGCATCACCTGAAATGACACTCACATATGCTAAAATACTTGATACTACAATGAGAAAATCATGGGAAAATGCCACTAAACAAGGTCTTTTTAGAGTAGATGATACAGGTAATTTTAAAAAAATAGATATTTCAGAAATTGAAAATGAAGATATTATTGAATGGGAATACATAAGGCATAATTTAGATGCTGTTAGAATGCCCTTAGGTTATTGTATGAAGCCTAAAAAACAAGAGTGCCACACTCAATTAAATCCATGCCTAACATGTCGTAATCTTTGCACTACTCCGGATTTTATACCTGAATTTGAAATTGAAATACAAGAAACAAAAGCTGTAATAGAACGTGGAAAAGCTCAAAAGCGTAGTGTTTGGATTGAAAAGAACCAAGTTCTTCTCGAAAAATATGAAAGTATTTTAGAAGTATTAAAACAAGGTAAAATACATCATATGGCTGGCAAAAAAGGAAGAGAGTACATTGGGGAGGAAAAAAACAATGTTTAGCACTTACATTAGAAATACAGATGGTCTTAAAAAACATGCACTAAATAAAAAAGAAGATGCTATAAAACGTGTAGATAATGCTATTCAAAGATTAATTATCGAAAAAAAGGCTGTTAATTTTAATAGCCTTTCAGTGGAAGCTAATGTCTCTAAAACATACTTGTATACTCATGAAGATATTCGTAAAAGAATAGAGGAGTTAAGATTAAAGCAGTCAAAAGCAATTGGTCAGCCCAATATAAAAAGGAAAATGACAGAATGCAGCAAAGACATTCTTCTTGTGGCTAAAAATGAAAAAATCAAGAAATTATCAGAAGAAGTAAAAAAGTTAAAACAAGAAGTTATGTATTTGCAAGGAAAAATTTATGATAAAAATTAGCCTCCACATATAAAATTGGGGGGCATTTTTGATAATACGTTGAGTATATGTTAACAATGTTAGAAGCATTTATTTAGGCTGCTTTTAAAATTTTAGTATAGATAATCCGACAATGTTGGCGCCACCCCTATATTGACCTAATCTCTTGGAGATTATAGAGGATTTTACTATCTGGTCTTTGG
>DAIMMR010000371.1:0-3970 GCA_036720575.1 Clostridium sp. | reverse complement strand
ATTATAATAAAAGTCTACTTTATCTATATATTTCTCATTATTTACATGTAAATAAGCAGTTTGAGTTAAACTAGGCAAAGTTTTATGTGAACTAGTAACTACCATATCCGCACCAAGTGTTACAGCACTTTCTGGTAAATTTTTGTTAATACCAAAATGTGCTCCATGAGCACAATCAACTAATACTTTTATGTTAAGCTTTTTTGCCTCCTTTATTATAAACTTGAGATTGCTGCATATTCCATAATAATTGGGATATGTAACTACTATACCTTTTATATCCTTATTTTCCTTCAGTGCCTGTAGAAAATGCTCCAAATTTATGCAAATAGGAGCATTTATTTTTTCACTTATAATATTTTCTAAATATATAGGAATTAACTTCCTCATAATTATTCCATTTAGTATAGAACTATGACAATTTCTTTCCACTAAAACTTTATCCCCTTCATTAAAACTACTGAATAACATTATCATATTTCCAGAAGTGCCTCCATTAACTAAAAAATAAGACTTTTTACTTCCATAAAGCTTTGAAAGACGCTTACTTGCATCTAATATTATACTTTTTTGATTATGAAGATTGTCTACACCATCTACTTCAGTAATATCAAATTTTAAAATATTAGATATAAATTCTCTTCCTATTGAAGTATTATAAAAACCTCTTCCATTTTTATGACCTGGCATACAAAATGATATATTATTTTCCTTAATGTATTTTAAAACTCCTTCTAAAAGTGGTAATTCTGACAATGAGTTATCTCTCCTCTTATAATAAAACGTACTATAGTTTTACTTATTCTTTCTTTATAGTATTCGTAAAAATCTAAATTATTTTCTAACTTTATTAATCTTTCTTCACAATTTTTGCATATTCCTCTACCATATATTATTATACCATTACCTAAAGGCTTTCCACATATGATACAATATTTTTTTTTCATCTACATCCTCCTAGTAGTCCTACTTACAAATTGATCTTATTGCTTTTGTTATTTAAATTTTTACCCTTAATGCATAAAATATTCAATTTTAAAAATTCTTTTTTATTTTTATATTCTATAATATATACTATTCAGTTTTACCCCTAAACTTATTTTGTCCACATAAATAAATTTAAATAGTAGTATTTATATTAATATTTTATAATGCTATATTCAAAAGTATGTTTTCATAATATATAATATAAATATAGTATATAAAGAAACTAACTAAGATACCATGCTAATTTTTACAAGGAGGCATACATGATTTCAATTTATAAAACTATAGACGAATCAAATAATATACAATCTCTAGATACCATAGAACATGGCTGCTGGATTAACGTTGTAGCACCTTCAGATGAAGATTTACTTTTAATATCAAAGAAATCTGGTGTTCCAATGGATTTTTTAAAAGCTGCTCTAGATGAAGAAGAAACATCACGTATAGATACTGAAGATAATAATCTATTAGTAATAGTTGATATCCCTTTTACAGAAATGGAAGTTAACTCTTTAACTTATGATTCTTATCCATTAGCTATAATTCATACAGAATCTACTTTAATTACGGTTTGTTTAAAAAACAGTAATATTCTTACTGATTTTATAAATGGCAAAGTTAAATCCTTTTTCACATTTAAACGTTCTAGGTTTATTTTACAAATACTTTATAGAATAGCAAGCTATTACCTGCTCTATTTAAGACAAATAGACAAAAAAAGTGTAATGATTGAGCAAAAACTTCATAGATCTATGAAAAATAAAGAGTTTATTCAGCTTTTATCTTTACAAAAGTCTCTTGTTTATTTTTCAACATCCTTAAAAGCTAATGAAATGACTTTAGAAAAAATGTTAAAGTTAGAACTTTTACAGAAATATCCTGAAGATCAAGATATTCTAGAAGATGTTATAATTGAAAATAAACAAGCCATAGAAATGACAAACATATATAGTAATATCTTAACCGGAACTATGGATGCATTTGCCTCAGTTATATCAAATAACTTAAACATAGTCATGAAACTCCTAGCTTCAGTAACTATAGTTATGGCAATTCCAAATATAATATTTGGTTCTTTTGGCATGAATTTAAACGGAATACCTTTTGCTAAATCTCCAAATGGCTTCTGGATAGTATATGCCATAACAGCTTCAATTTGTCTTGTATGTATAATATTCTTAAGGAAAAAGAACTTATTTTAATTTTAGGATGTGATAATTTTGATCGGAAATAGATTAAAAAAAGGAGATACTATAGGCCTTGTATCTCCAGCAAGTGCAGAGAAGTCTGAAAAAATCAAAGAAAAAATCGAGGTTTTAAAAAGACTTGGTTTTAATGTTAAGGAAGGGAAACATATATATGACAAGTGGGGTTACTTAGCTGGCACAGATGTGGACAGGGCTTCCGATATTATGGATATGTTCTCAGATAAAAGTGTAGATATGATATTATGCACAAGGGGTGGATACGGAAGCATGAGACTTCTTCCGCTTATTGATTTTAACATTATAAAAGAAAATCCTAAAATATTTGCAGGATTTAGTGACATAACAACCTTATTAAACAATATATACAGCAGATGCCATATAGTTACATTTCACTCTCCAATGTGTACTTCTACTTTTGATGACTTTACACTAAAGAGTTTTTTAGATACTCTAACGTGCGGACATATTCCCTTTACTATAAAAAATCCCGAGAACATTCCAACACAGTATTTTAATGGAGAATACGCAGCTGGAACTCTTATAGGTGGTAACCTATCTCTTATATCCAGTCTTCTAGGTACTTCTTATGCTCTAAATACTGAAAATAAAATACTCTTTATAGAGGATGTAGGAGAAGAACCTTATAAAATTGATAGAATGCTTACTCAATTGACACTAAGCGGAGATCTTCAAAAATGTTCCGGTTTTATTTTAGGACAGTTTACAAATTGTAAACTTCCCCACTATGAACAAAGTTTAACTTTAACCGAGGTACTTCAAGACAGAGTACTCAGCTTAAAAAAACCAACTTTAGTTAACTTCCAATCTGGACATTCATACCCAAGAATAACTTTACCAATTGGAAGCAGCGTAGAAGTAAATTTTAAAAAGGGAGAAATACATGTATTAGAATCTGTTGTAAAATAGATCATTTAACTACAAATATAAAGCACACCAATTTTTTATCCGATGACTACCTGCTCTAATACTCCCACTTCTCCAAGTGGAAGTAAAGAGCAACTACGTCCCTGGATAACGATTTTCCCTAAAGGATAACGTCTTCTAAGTGCTGAAGCACTAAGAATCCTGTTAATAATCATCAGCGCAAATGCCATCATCAATGCCCCGAATACCAATATCATAAGATCATATGCCTTAGCTTTATTTCTTATTGCTATATTTCTCTCATCTTTTTCATCAATTTTCCTTTGCTTAGCTATCTCTGGATTTTTTTTCATAGTATGGATATTAAAATCAGTACCAAGGTTCTGTCCAAAGACCCCAGCTCCAATTCCAATAAAAATATATGGTAAAGTCTGAATGATACCTTGATCATTTCTCGTAAGTTTTGCTAATATAGCGCCTGCCGCCAAAATTACAAAACCAATGAGTGAAAATACTAAATACATTGCAACACTCTTATTTTTCATTTTTTTCCTCCTCATAGATAATACTTCTTATAACCTGTTTTTCTAAATTGTATGGAAAGTTAACTTTGCATTTTTATATTACTACCACTCAGTATAGATGTCAAGTATACTTTCCATAGAAAATAGCCTAGAAAATAAAATTTTTGCAAGACACCCTTCTAAATTAATCAAGCGTATTCCCTACTAATTCTACAACACAAATGTTTTAACAAAAATAAAAATAGTTTACACAGTCATCTCTCTAAAATTTAACTGTACAAACTATTTTTAAATCGCTTATATTAAATTGGAGGCGCCATCCAGATTTGAACTGGAGATAAAGGTTTTGCAGACCTCTGCCTT
>DAIMMR010000370.1:2131-3986 GCA_036720575.1 Clostridium sp. | reverse complement strand
CCTTATTTGATATTTGAACTTTGAACTTTGTTCTTTAAGAAAATTGTTTCGCAATATTTTTAATATATCAATTTGTAGATAAGTACCTTATAGGAGTGATTTTAATATGTCCTATGATAAAACAAATCATAATTACAGAGAATTAATAACCGGTGTAGATACAAAAATACCTTTAAAAAATGGGAAGCTGGTAACTGCTATAAATTTTGATAATGCAGCTACTACACCTCCTTTTAATTATGTTATGGAAAAAGTAGTTAGTTTTTCACCCTATTATTCTTCTATTCATCGGGGAACCGGTTTTAAATCTAAATTATCCTCTGAAACCTATGAAACATCGCGACAACTTATATGTAACTTTGTTCACTGTGATTCTGAAAAAAACACAGTAATCTATGTAAAAAACACTACTGAAGCTATCAATAAATTATCTTATATTTTTAATTATCTATATAAAGATGCTGTTATATTAGCTACTAGAATGGAACATCATTCTAATGATTTGCCCTGGAGAAACAAATTTAAAGTAGATTATTTGGAGGTGGATGAAACCGGTAAACTAATTCTTTCAGATTTAAGCCATAAATTAGAAAAGCATGATGGCAAAGTTAAGTTAGTATGTGTAACTGGCGCTTCTAATGTAACGGGATACAAAAATCCTATATATAAAATTGCAAAAATTGCCCATAATTATGGAGCAGAAATTCTAGTAGATGGCGCACAACTTGTACCTCATTATCCTATATACATGAAGCAGCATTATGAAGACGAATCTATTGACTATTTAGCCTTCTCAGCACACAAAATGTATGCACCCTTTGGCATAGGCGTATTGATAGGTCCCAAGGAGACTTTCTGCAGCGTGTCACCTGAATATAGCGGAGGAGGTGCTATAAAATTAGTTACAGATAACAGTGTAATATGGAATGATCCACCTGAAAAAAATGAAGCTGGTACTCCAAACGTACTTGGTGTAGTTGCTTTAACTGCTTCTATTGAAATGTTAAACAAACTGGGAATAAACAATATAGACAAAAGTGAAATGAAAATATATAACTACGCGTTAAACAAGATCATTAATATTCCAAACATCACTTTATACTGTGACCCAAATCCAAATTGCGATAAAGTTGCGATCCTTCCTTTTAACATAAAAGGACTTTATCATGGTATTACAGCAAAACTTCTTTCAGATTTATCCGGTATTTCAGTGAGAAGTGGCTGCTTTTGTGCTCAACCCTACGTACAAAGACTTCTTAAGCTTTCTCGTAAGGATATAACCTACTTAAAACACAATTACAATGACATCTCTCATCCGGGTCTCGTTCGATTGAGCTTTGGTTTATACAATACTTACAGCGAAGTAGATATTTTAATTGACACCCTAAAGGAAATAATTAAAAACAAAGCTTAAATAAACAATTAAACTTTAGGTGTTCTATCCTAAAGTTTAATTGTTCTATTTGCTATTTGTTTAAAAGTCCTGCTGACAATACAAATACCATGAGTATAGGAAAACAATCACATATGATCCAACCTAAAATTATAATTACAAGACTTAATAGATTGTATTTAAAATACTTGTAGATAATTAAATTATATATAAAAAACAAATTAGTCACTATAAAGGCAATAATTATAGGAATTGGATTGGATACTCCATATACCACTAAAACATGAAGTACAAATATAAGTGTTAAAACAGTAGCCATAAAGAAAATTATTCTAAGTCCATCCCTATTTTTAAATTTAAAAAATATACAAAATCCATCGTACACACATAATGCCAAAGGTACCAGTGCAATTATTTCAAATTTGTCTATGTAAAAATAAGCTGTGATTAAGACAGCAACAA
>DAIMMR010000370.1:0-2031 GCA_036720575.1 Clostridium sp. | reverse complement strand
GCAATTATTTCAAATTTGTCTATGTAAAAATAAGCTGTGATTAAGACAGCAACAAAAAACAGTACCTTAACATTAAAGTTGAAATTTTTTTCATTCATTAAAATCGTCTCCTAAAATATTCTACTTTTTCATAGAAAAAACACGCAAAAAATTTGTAGCCACCGATGACATATATCTATCCTTTACACATATTGCAGCTATACTAGTTTCCAAATCAGCTTCATCTATATTTTTTCTTTTCAAATCTACATTTTTCACAACATCAATGGATGTCTTTGGAACAATGGCCATTCCAATACCTGCTTCTGCCCATACAATTGCTGTTCTTGCATCTTCAGTGTTACAAATTATATTAGGTACAAAACCTTCTTTACTGCAGCACTCAAATATCAACTTTTCAAATCTTCTGTATATAATCAAAGGTTTACCCTTCAAATCCTTTAAGCTCACACTTTCTTTATCTTCAAACAAATCACTCTCCTTGTTAAATACAACAGTCATAGGCTCTTTAGGTAGAGCAGTTATTTCAAGTCCTTCAGTATTAAAAGGAGTTCTTACAATACCAACTTCTATCAATCCACTATTTAATATTTCTAATATTCTAAAGGTATTTCCTTCCAATACATTAAAATTTACCTCTGGATATTCTTTATGAAAAATATTTATTCTTTCTGGTAACAATGTAGCACCTGAAGAAGATACCGTTCCAATGGAAAGTGTTCCCTTTGCTCCTTCTTTAAAATCCTTTAACTCCTTTGTAGTAAAACTTACTAATTTAAGTATTTGTTCAGCTCTATTTGCAAGTATTTCTCCTGCACTTGTTAAATGTATCTTATGGCTCCCCCTGTCCATAAGCTTAACACCTAATTCTTCTTCTAAAAGCTTTAAGTGATAACTTAAAGGTGGCTGTGCCATATTTAGTTTTTTAGCTGCACTAGTTATTTTACCTTCTTTAGCAATAGTCAGAAAATATTTCAGCTGCTTAATATCCATAAAAAGATATCACTCCTATTATATAATTTCTATATACTTTGAATACTAATTATGTATTTTAAATATATAATTTTCCCTGCTATAATAATACTTGAAAACAAAAATTTATTCAACATAGGAGGAATGGCATTTTGTCAATATTAACATTAGAAATTCTCAGTGTATCCGTTATTGCAGGCATAGCAGGATCTATACTGGGCCTCGGAGGTGGAACAATAATTACTCCAGCACTTACTCTTTTATTTGGAATAGATATAAAATATGCTATAGGTGCTAGCTTAATATCTGTTATTGCCACTTCAAGTGGAGCCGCTATAGCTTATATAAAGGATAAAATAACAAATTTAAGAGTTGGTATGTTTCTTGAAATAGCCACAACTATAGGGGCTGTAACCGGTGCCTTTCTTGGAGGAATCATAAATCCAAAGTATCTTTACTTTTTATTTGGATTGCTGCTTCTATACTCTGCACTAGCTATGGCCAAAAAAGGCAAAAGTGAACTGCCTCAGGGTGTACAAACTCATCCTCTTGCAAAAAAACTTAAACTAAATGGTCAGTACTATGACAAGATTGTAGGTAAAACTATATGTTATAATGTAGCCAATGTGCCCGGCGGATTTGGAGTAATGTATGGTGCTGGTATCGTCTCAGGACTTCTTGGAATTGGAAGCGGTAGTTTTAAGGTCATGGCTATGGATTTATTTATGAAATTGCCTTTAAAAGTATCAAGTGCTACCAGCAATTTTATGATGGGCGTTACTGCTGCTGCCAGTGCAGGTGTTTACCTTTTAAGAGGCAACATAGATCCTAAAATTTCAGCTCCAGTTGCCTTAGGTGTACTAGCAGGGGCAACTGTAGGCACTCGAATTATGCAAAATATGAAAAGTAAAACCATAAGAAAGATATTTGTACCTTTTCTTATTTATATATCTGTAGAAATGGTTTTGAAGGGATTTGGGGGTAGATAACTAATGCACCAACAAAATAGTACTATTGAAAAGAATGAAAAAAGTGAAGAAGAACTAGAACTTATAATAA
>DAIMMR010000018.1:0-24990 GCA_036720575.1 Clostridium sp. | reverse complement strand
CCTTAGATAGGATTCACTATCTGCGGAACCTACCTCCTTGTCTGATAAAAAATATCCGTCGCATCTTTGACTTGTTAGTTTCTTTCAAATCCCTAATAAGAATATACACCTCTTTCAAA
This sequence comes from Clostridium sp., assembly GCA_036720575.1. Taxonomy (GTDB): domain Bacteria; phylum Bacillota; class Clostridia; order Clostridiales; family Clostridiaceae; genus Clostridium_B. The sequence goes on along the minus strand of DAIMMR010000018.1, from coordinate 24,871 downwards.
CTTCTACTTGAAAGAATAATGCATCCAGTAACTGGAGAGTCAATACTTATTTTAATTATTTGATTGGGACTATAAGTTCAGTTACATAATTTCCTTCATTTACTGTGTTCATTATGTCTACAAGATAGTTATCTATAGGCTCACCACAAACTTCATATCCATTTTCATAAATGTATTTAAATATCTTTCTATAAGTATCTATCATATTGTCATAACTTCCATAATGAACAGCAGTAACAGCTTTAAATCCTCCAAATTTTCTAACTAAGCCATCTATTTCTCTTTTTTCAGATACAGCTATACAAACTTCAATATCATAGTCCTCCTTTACTCTTTCTTCATAATCAATACAGGTATCATAATATACTGCCATAGCATTCTTTATAATATGAAATTTATTTCCTTTAATGAAAAGCCTGCTTCTTTAAAATGCTTGATCACAAGCACCAAAGTCAATTGGTCATTTGAATAGTATCTATACTTACTTTCTGGATCAATCTTTCTTGGTATCAGCAGCTCTATTTCATCATAATATCTCAGTGTTTTTATTGGAATATTGCATATTTTAGATACCTCTCCTATTTGATAAAGTTTTTTACTATCGTCCATTATATATAATCAACTCCTATATATTAACATCCTATATTATAAAAAACATTGTACATTTTTTTCTTTTTTATTTATTTTTGATAATGCATCAAAAACCAAGTCAGGCTGATCCATCATCAAAAAGTGTCCTGCATTTGGAATTATGAATATATCTTTATTTGGCGCCTTTATATCTTTAAAATAATCTTCAGCTATAACATGAGGAGCTTGCCAATCCCTTCCCCCCAAAATATAATATACCGGTACCTTATATTCTTTGGATTCTCTGCGTAGATTAAAGCCACCAAGAAAACTGTGAACCTTTGAATTTGCCTTAAAAATCTTCATAAATGCTATAATATCGGAGAACTTAAAAATGGGGCTTTTAAGTGCAGCCATCCAGATATCAATACCTATCTCCATACCTAATTTGTATTTCCCCTGAAGCTTACGAACGACATTACATTTTCTCAAAAACCCTTTATCAAAAACAATTTTGCTGCCAGGATATTCACCTATACTTTCAAGTTTTTTCAATGATTTTTTATCATCTGCTTTTTCAATCATTTCTTTAACTTTGTTATAGCCTACCTGCTCATTTTCCACCATACTAATAACTTGTCCAGCACCAATATAATACTCTACGTCTTCCGGGTGCTTCCTGATAAATATCGACCCAAGGACACTTCCCCAGGAATGGCCAAATATAACAATTCTTTTCTTGTTATATTTTTTCTTAAGATACTGGATAACTTCAAATAAATCCTGAAGCATCAAATCTATTGTAGGAAGTTTATCTGGATTCTTAGTGAGTGTCTTACCCGCACCCCGCTGATCCCAATGAACTACAGTATATATTTCTTCCCATCTATCTTGAAATAATCCTGTAAATAAGGATTCCGCCGAACCCGGTCCTCCGTGTAAAAACAGCATTACAGGATTATCAAAGCTTGTTCCTAGATGATACAGAAACTGATCTATTCCATTAATCCTTACATATTCAGAAGTACATATTAACCTGTTGTTTTTATTTTTCATAATTTTTCCTCTCCTTTCTTTGATTTTTTCTTATATTTTCAAATTTCTTTAATATCCTTGCTGCATCTTCCTTTTGACTTTCACTTGCTTTTAAGTTACTATCTTCTTCAAATCCATCTTGTTCTTCACCATCAAATCGATACAGTTTTTTAAGCATTCCCCAAAAAGTTTCTAGCTCTTCAGTTGAAAAATTCTTAAAAAGCTGTTCCATGAAAAATATTCCTTTTTTTGAAACTTGATACACTACCTGTTTTCCAATCTCTGTAATTATTACATTTACAGCACGCCTATCTTCAGTATTAGGTATAACATCAACATATCCCTTTTTCTGCATGACAGTAACAATTTGTTTTACATTTTGTTTAGTGGAACCAAGCTTTCTTGCAATATTATTGAGGGTAGTTTTACCTTCAGATAAATGAGCAATTGCAACCATGGTCATATACTGCCTTGAAGTCAAATTTCCAAGGTATTCATCTCCTCTCACCTGGAGCTTATTGGCCAGTGAAAATAAGGTTGCATAGGTTTGTTCCATTAAAAATATTTCTCTATATGTATCCATAAAAGTTTTCCTCCTATAAGACAATATATTGTCTTATTACAGTTTAATGATATTTTTTATGTTTGTCAATATATTGTCTATTTTTACTACAGGTTTAACCTTGATTTTGCCTCCATAGTAAAGTCATGTTATAATCTATTTGTTATGTTAAATTGAAAGCAAGAATATTATTTAAACGAGGTATAGTATATGATTGGAATAATGTTTGTATGCCACGGCAACATATGCCGCTCACCAATGGCTGAATTTGTATTAAAAGATATGGTTAAAAAGCAGGGAATTAAGGATAAATTCTTTATAGCATCCTCTGCAACAAGCACTGAAGAGATAGACAATCCTGTTCATAGGGGAACAGGAGACAAGCTTTCTAAATTCAGTATTTCAACAGATGGAAAATATGCGGTTCAGTTCACCAAATTGGATTATCAGAAGTATGATTATATCATAGGAATGGACGAGTATAATATAAGAAATATTCTCAGAATAATTGGACAAGATCCTGAAAACAAGGTTACAAAGCTTTTTGATTTTTCAGATACTCTAGGTGACATTGCAGATCCATGGTACACAGGTAATTTCGATGAAACCTATGATGATATAAAAGTAGGCTGTGAAGCTCTTTTAAAGTATATATCGCATAAAGCTTCATGTAAAAATGCTTCATCTTTGATATAACAAGGGTGAAGCTTATTTTTCTTAAGCAAAAGACTTTCATTACTTTTTACCACAACAATTTTTATACTTTTTCCCACTTCCACAAGGACATGGATCATTTCTACCCACCTTTTCTTTTTTTATTACAGTAGTAGGACTAAGCTCTTCTGGAGTATATCCTTTTAAAATCCAAAGCCTTGTATTATTAGAAAATTTTATTACTTCGTTTTCAATAAGATTTAATTGTTCAATACTTGAAATATCAAAATTCTTTGTAAAAAATTTATAAAGTTTATTATAAGCCTTTGTCTTATCCTGAAAATCAATTTTAGCTGCTTCCAATAATTCTTCTTTTTTAAAAGGATAAAAATTCAAATCTCTTTTTTCACGCTGATGACAAATTATATCAAAAGCATCATCAACCAAAACATCATTTCCCAAATATCCATTAAATAAACTCAAATTCTCCATAATACTCCGCAGCATTTTCTAATATAACTTCAAGATTCATAGATGCTATATCAAAATCAATATAAAAATGCTCTATTGCTAAGATAATTTACCACTTTTAACATTCGGTAAATACTTGTCTTCATCTTCCTTACTTCCATGATATCCACAAACTCCTGCTCTCGGTGAATTTACATAATCTAATTCTTCTATCATTTCTTCATCACCAGTATAATCTTCAAAACAATCATCGCACAGATACTCTTCATTTTCATGATCATAATATGATGCCTTACTACCGCAATTTGAGCATTTCAATTCTGGCTCATTATTCCTAGCTATTAACTCTATGCTTTTTCCCTTATTGGAACATACAATCTTATCTATAACTTTAATTTCTAAATATGTAGTAGATCCAAAATCATATTCGTATTCTATTTTATCATTTAAACCTATAACATTTTTAAGCTTTATATTCATGTCATTTGAAGATCCCCCAAATGTCCAATCTGCATCTATTTCACTTTCATATCTTTCCCCATGTATTTCAAACATACTCAAATGGCCGCAGCATTCCACATTTTTTACTTTTTAACTTCAATTTATGTAAAAATGCTTCATCCTTCATATAACAAGGATGAAACAAATTAATGACAAAGAGAAAAAGCACTAAAACAAAATAAGCACTCTGTGAAAGTGACTAGCACCAAATATGAAATTTGGGCTATCTACTTTTGTTCTATAGTTTATTATTCTTTATTTAACTGAAAAGTTCCTCAATATCCTTTTCTTCCATATTGGAAAGCAAAATTTCTTCTCCAGTATTTTCTTCTATAACATTGTTTATTATTTCTTTCTTTTTCTCCTGTATTTTGTGTATTTTCTCTTCTATAGTTCCTTTAGCAATAAGTCTAATAACCTCTACAGTTTTCTTCTGTCCAATTCTATGAGCTCTGTCCGAAGCCTGATTTTCTACTGCTGGATTCCACCAGGGGTCATAATGAATAACTATATCTGCAGAAGTTAGATTTAGTCCTGTTCCACCAGCTTTAAGAGATATTAAAAATATAGGGATTTCCCCTTCATTAAACTCCCTGACCATTTTCCCTCTGTTTTCTGCTTTTACGCTGCCATCAAGGTACATATACTTTATATTTTCATTTTTGAACATATCTCCAATATTTTTAAGTACAGAGGTAAATTGAGAAAATAACAATATTTTATGTCCATCATTTACACTATTCTGTACTATATCCATAAGAGCTTCCATTTTCCCATTATCACTTTCATAGTTTTCTATAAAAGTAGAGGGATCACAGCATATTTGTCTAAGTCTTGTGATTATAGAAAGTATCTTTATTTTACTTTTATTAATGCCTTTATCTCTTATTTCATTATTCAATTCCTCTTTAGCTTGCTGAAGGTAAGCTGCGTATACTTTCTTTTGGTCATCTGTCATATCTATCACCACATTATGTTCAATTTTAGGTGGAAGTTCTTTTATGACATCTTTCTTAAGCCTTCTAAGAATAAAAGGTTTAATATGTTTATTCAATTCCTCTAAAGCTTTTTTATCACCATTCTTTATAATAGGTATTTCATATTTTTGACTAAACTTTCCATGACTTAATAAATATCCCGGCATGATAAAATCAAAGATTGACCATAATTCTGTAATAGAATTTTCAATAGGGGTTCCAGTTAGTGCAAAATAACTGCCGGCTTTAATGGATTTTACACTTTGAGCATTTAAAGAATTAGGATTTTTTATATTTTGAGCTTCATCTAAAAAGCAGTGTCTAAATTTTATAGTTTTATATTCTTCTATATCCCTTTTAATAAGTGCATAGGAAGTTATAACTATGTCCGCCTCATTCATCTCTTTTAACTGACTTTCTCTTACATCCCTGCTGCCTGATACAACTAAGCATTTTAAATCTGATTGAAATTTATTTATTTCACTTTCCCAATTGTACACTAAGGATGTAGGACACACCACCAAAGAAGGCTGCTTTTCCTCATTTTCATCTACCTCTGATTTTATAAAAGCTATAGTCTGAAGAGTTTTTCCAAGACCCATTTCATCTGCTAAAATGCCTCCAAAGCCGCAGCTTGAAAGAGTTTTAAGCCACTTAAATCCAAATTTTTGATAACCTCTCATAATATTATCCAGTTTTTCTGGAATTGTATAATCAATGTCACCAATATCCTTTATATTATTTATAAGTTCCCTAAACTTCTTATTTCTTTGTACAAAAGTTATATTATTTTCCTTAAGACTTGTATCTATGTAAATAGAATTATATTTAGAAAGGACTATTTTATCCTTTTCCAGATCTGAAGTCTTTATGTCTAAATAATCCATCATATCCGACATATTTTGAAGCTCACCAGCCTGCAGAGGAATAAAGCCTCCATTTTTAAGCCTGTAATATTTTTTCTTTTGTTTTAATGCATCAAATATGTGCTTTAACTCCTCTCTATTTACCCCATCAATATTAAAGGTAAATTCTAAAAGATCCTCATCATTTAATCTTATGTTGGATTTATAACTTTTAGAGGTATAAATTCTTATATCTTTAAAGGCATCTGAATAGTAAACCTCTGCGGATTCCTGAAGTTTTTCCAGGCCTTCTCCCACAAAATCTAAAATTTTATCTTCATCCTCTAAAATAAAATTAAATTTCCACTTTTTAAATTGAAAAGCAGTCAAGGTGTCTACTATAGCTGCTTCTTCCTCAATATCTCTAACCAATACCTTCTCATCATCTTTCCTTGCCTCATTATCCTTTAAGGGATTTATATCTATATTTCCATATTTAAATATTACATCACAAACTACAGCATCTTTATCCTTATCAAAATAAAGACAAGGCTTTAAAGGTTCTTCATAAAATTTCTCTTTAATGCTGTTATTCACTGTTACCTTTGTACCTATCTTCTTTAAGGCTGGAATTATATAAGAAGCTATTTCTTCACTTTCATTTTGCTGAAAAGTAATTTCAGAGTTTTTTTGTTCTACAAAAGTATTGTAAAGTGCTTTATACACTCTTACCTGTTCATTTGTCGGCATATATATCTTATTATTATAATAAAAATAATTTCCACTTTTGACTAAAGCTTTAGGCAACTTTGAGATTTGAGATAAAATTATATTATTCCCCTTACTATCTAATTTAAACTCTAAAGGGAAATTTTCTCTTACTACTTTAACTTCACTGTAGTTATCATTATTTATGACTAAATCTATAGGTGTTTCTCCTATATTATCAAGAAATTTTTTTAAGTTACTTTCCGTAAGCCTTGCCTTTTTTCCGCTTAAAAATCTCGGCGTTTTGCTATAATGATAACCATACATTACCATGTTCTCTGTAACCATGTCTATTTCATATAGATCTTTAAGCATACTCAAAATAAATTTGTCTTCATCTTTAAACCTGTGTAAATATGAGTTATATGTAAAACTTTTGCCAAACTCCAGCTCATTATGTTCTATAGCTGCCTCTAAAAAGCTCTTCATATTCTTTACTACATAAAGTTTTTCTTCTCCCACCTTTAATTCTAAAAAAGCTTCACTTTCTCTGCGGCTAATATTAAATTGAAGTTTACACTGCAGATTTAAAGTCTTAGTTTCCATCTTTGTCTTAGGGTATATTAGACTTTTCTTTAATTGTTGAATTAATTTGCTATTTTTCTTTTTTACTGATTTATTCTTTTCTCGAGCATATTTTATAAGCACTGCAGCTATATGCTTACAGGGAACATTATAATTATAATATGCCTTGCAGTCACAATAACAGCTTATATTTTCATTGCTATTTGGATATACTATTCTTACATTATATTTTATAGGCATTTGTGAAGAAGATTTCACTTTTCCTTCAATAGTAGTTTTTTTCCACCCTAATTCTTTTTGAGTACTTACATTTAGCTTTTCTACTTGATCATTTTCATAACATCTAACACCCTTTTTGTAGGTTTCAAAATTTAAACTGTCTCTTATTATACCTTCATTTATTTCAAACAAATTTATTCACTCCTGTTTAGGCATCTGAAAGTAAATAATTAGTCCAAATACGATGGATATTTTGCGTCATGCAAGGAGGCAGGTTCCGCAGATAGTAAATCCTATCTAAGGATTCTGCCGACGCAGCATGACACAAAATAGACTAGCAGGTGGACTTATTATTTTTTGAAGATGCCTTTTATCCTTGTTAAACATTCTAGCACATAATAATATTTTTAAACATATTAGTCAATTTATATTTCATATTTTTTATCCAGCTTTTAGGATATCTACTTTATGTTATGGAGCTTTAAGAATTCATTTTCAAAATTTGTATTCTCCTATATATTTTATCCGATCGCTACCATTGCTAACACCCCCATCGCACACAGCGAAAGCGACTATCACCAAATCAAAGATTTGGGATATCTGCTTTTCTTCAAAGTGGGGGATAAGCACTGCTACGCGCCTGGATAAGTTCTTCTAAGGTTCAGATGGAGAAAAGGTATTCCTTATAAGCAAACTCCACCTGAGCCTAAGAATCTCTTGATAAGCCCTTCTCTTTCTGCAAAATCAATAAATTCTGAAGGAGGTATAATCTTATTATCCTCTTTAATCCATCTTACAAGCGCTTCTGCACCTAATACTTCACCATTTTTAATTCCATCTTCTATTGCTTTTTTCTTTTGAATTAATCTTTCTTTTGTTTTCAAAAATCTCCACAATAGTTTTTTCGGTACCAATCATTCCTGGAGATGCAATGTAGCCCATATTCTTCATGGTTTCTTCAGGAGTTTTACCATTAATGCCATGTACATCATCAATATATATGCCGTTCATTGCAAAATCTACAGCTTTATAGGCAGCATCTACAGCAACAATTCCTTTCATGGTACATCCCTGATTTCCCCCATCGCATATCATACCAGTAATACTACTAGCCATATTGTTAAGCACATGGGCCATCATATCTACAGTTCCCCCTCGCAAATATACCAATGCACATGCCATTCCAGAACCCGCTGCTATTGCACAACCACAAAAGGCTGAAAGCTTTCCAGAATACTCTTTAATATACATGCAAACTAAATAGCTGAGTGCAGTAGCACGAAGAAGTTGTTCTTCAGTATAACCATTTACTTTATAAGCTGCATACAAAGGCATTGTAGCTATAATTCCATGGGCACCAGAGCCTGTAATACTCATTGCTGGCTTATCCAAACCAATTACACGGGCTTCAATTGCCGCATTGCACAGTAAAGATGCAGTGGACTGTTCATCTTTAGAGATTTCCTTTCCTCCATTGTTTTTCAAAAGATGTCTGGCAAATGTTGTTCTAGGGTTCTTCAGCCCTTCACCATATAATTCCAGATTAATTTTATAAGCTTCTTTTATAAAATTTATTTCTTTAATATCAACAGTTGTAATATAATCATATAATTGCTGAAGAGTATATTTATGTATATCAAACACTTCTTTTGACAGCTCATCACCGTCATCCTCTTTTTCACCTTTTTGTTCCATTTCTACTTTTCCATTTACAGTGATCTTTGTTATATTGGTATGAGAATCCTCTATTGTAACAACGGCTGTATCACTTTCAGTAATAACTGCAGCTTCTATAAATATTTTACTTGTAATTCCACTGAGTTCAACTGTGACAGCACCAGATTTTACGAGTTTATGGGCTTCTATATTGTCCTTCTCTGTTACATTTTCCAATGCTTCAAGGCCTTTTTTTGCATCTCCTGCTACATAACCCAGCGCTGCAGCAAAGACACTGCCAACCTCGCTGCCGTTTGGTATACCACAGGTAAAAGCATTCTTATACATACCACTGTTCATTGCTACATTTATTTTTACCACATTGCCTTTTGTATAGCTTTTTGCTTTTGCTACTGCAAAGGCAATTGCACCTGGTTCTGTCACCCCCAATGCAGGCTTCATATCATCTTTAATTAATTGTGTTAATTCATGCATAAATATTTTCTCCTTAAATTTATCTTACTATAAAAATATGAATCTATATTTTCTATTGCAGATATCATTTCATCATATTTATGTATATCCAGATGCAAGAGCTTTATTCATCAGAAAGCTTTGGTAATTTCATAAATATTTCTGCATCTTTTATTTGCTTGGAAAAAGCATTTACCTTCTCATGCCAAACTCTCAATTCTTCTTTCATAACTTGTTCCATATATTCTTCTGACACAACTTCTCTCCTATTTAATGCTGATTGTCTAAGTGATATTTCTTTTTTCAAAGTCCTTATTTCAAATATAAGTTTGGAAAGTTGGTCTATCAATGATTTAAGAAGTTTCTTTTTACAGTAAAAAAAATTGACAGAGTTCTTAAATGTACATCTATACCACAAAATTTCATTTTCTCTCCTTAAAATCTATATCTTCATTAATAACTTAAGATAGTAAAAGGTTTGGATTATATTCTATTATATAGAATACACAAGTACAAAGAACATATATAAATTTATCATTTTTTAGATGAAATAGCTGTTTTTCTAATATAAAATTTGAATCTATTAGTACAGTATGATACTATTTTATACTTAGCATCTATTTCATAAATATTAAATAGTTTCTCCATTACTTTTACATCTGTTTTAGCACCCTCTACCAAAACTAAAATATTCTTTTTTACTACCTTACTCATCAAATTCACCATTTATATAAAGCTTTTCTAAATTATGTCCTTCACGTAATTCTCTATTGGTAGCATTAGCCAATGATGTTAACTTATCTGACGTTAATATAAAATAGCAGTCTGGACGCATAATCCTATTTGTCAAGAGATTAGTGTTATGAGAAGTTAAAATAGTTTGAAACTCCTTATGTTTTTCTAGTAACTGTACTATCATTTCTGAAAGTTCAAAATGATAATATGCATCAAATTCATCAATAAACAAAAATGATATATCTTTAGCCGTTGTGAGCCAATAATAGAGTGCATACAAAGCCTTAGTTCCATTAGAAGCAACTTTAAAAAACGGAATTGGAGTTTTTTTATTAAAGTATAAACGCTGTTTTCCATCAGGATCTTTTATAGCTACTAAATCTTCATTAACTCCTGCTGTATGAAGCAAATCCTGAAAAGTTTTTAAATAATCTTTTTCAAATATAAAATTTATATAATCTTCACTTTCCTTTTTATAACCTATATATCTGTTTTCATCAAGACTTCGAAACCATAACATATTATTCACAAAATGCATCAATTCCTTAAGAGGTGCAGCAGTATTGGATAAAGTATTATTAACTACATATTTTAAAATTGAGATATTCTCATTTTGGAATTCGAAATTCAAAGAAGGAGCTAATTTTTTAAGTCCTTCTAAATCTCCTGATTTTTTTGTATAATCATAAGTCATTATAACTTCGTTATTTATTGAAATCTTTTCAAATGTTAGCTCTCTTACATCATTTTTTCGATACAAATAATCTATTTCTCCAGCTTCTAATTTAAATACATAATGAAACTCAGCAAAACCTGAATCTAAATCTGCATTTAAATAGTAATCATATAAATCTGGTGTAACATTTTTATCAGCCAAATGTGTTGTAATATCGAATAGTGCTAGGCCCAAATTTGATTTCCCAACTGAATTTTTTCCATAAATTATTATTTTATTCAGTAAACCTTTACCAACACACTGTTCATTAAATTTATAATCTCGTACATCTGAAAAGTTCAGCTGTATATTTTCTTTAAAGTTTTTGAAACCTCTTACTTCAAATTTTTTCAGCATAATATCACCCCTAAATTAAATTATACATTATTCTAGACTGAAATCAACGAAATTATTCAAGTTGTCGTAAAAAAATTACGGTAATTTATTTATGATTATAATTAGCCATTATTGTTAAAAAATTACTAATTAAAAAATATAAAGTGAGACTACTAAAATGAGAAATGAAAACTTAGAAAGAACAATAATCAAAATAGATAAGGTAATGAAAACAACAGGATATTCTCCCTGAAGCTTCATTATTTCCAATTATATCAAATTTTAACTACCTCATTAGTATAATGCTTTGCACGTTCTATTATATCCTGATGGCAGGTGAACAAAAGCAGTTGAAATTCATCCCCTTTTTGAACTGCGTAATCAGACAAAAACTTCAAGGCTGCATCCATTCTTTCGTCGTCATACTGCATCAGCACATCATCTAAAAATAAAGGTAAATAAATGTTTTTATCAGAAATAAGATCTGCAATAGCTAATCTTAATGCCAGATAAGCCTGGTCAACTGTTCCATTGCTCAAGTATTTCCATTCCCTATAGTGTATACCTGACTGGATAGAAATATCGTAATCTTTTGTTACAATAATATTCCCGTATTTTCCATTAGTCAGGCTTTTGAATATTTCTGAAGTCTTCCTGTTTAACTCCGGTCCGAAACTCTTACGCATCTCATCTGAAGCTTCCTGCATTACTTCAAGTGCAATTTTAAGACAATCAAAGTATTGTGTCTTTTCATCCACATCTTTTTCCTTTTCATCTATTTCTTCTTGAATCTGGCTTGAATTTTTATCTGGCATCCTGATTCTTTTCTGCAAATCTAACAATTGTTGTTCAATATCTTCAGATGCAATATCTTTTTGTTTTAATTCTTCTATGGAATAATTAATATCTCCTACAGGCTCAAATCGTTTTATTAATGCTTCCAGCTTATTTTTTTCCTCATTTAAATGCTCAAGTGAAGGAGAATCATATCCCATTCCCTTTGCTATATTGAGTACTTCATATTTCTCCCTTTCCAATTGAGAAATCTTTGCTTGAAGCTCTTGTACTAAAGCTTTAGCAGCTTCATAATTCGGTGTAATTTCGTATTCATTCACTTTATTCAAAAAACGTTGGGATTTTTTTAAGTACTCTTCCTGAACTCTGGTAACAGCATCATGATTTTTCATGTTGGAAGCATACTCCAGATATTTATTTTCATATTCTTTTATGAATGTACACGATTTTTCCTTCATTTTTTCTTTAATTCCCAGTTCTGCAGCATTATAAAGTTCCTCAATTTTATTTCTATAACTTACAGCATCTGTTTCCCTTAAATCTTCTGACTGTAAAACTGTAATTTTTGCTTCTGCATTTAAGTTTGAATTTCCCGAATATTTTTCAAGTATACAGTTCAATTCCTGGGAAAAAATGGTTTGTCTCGTATTTAGATACTTTAAAGTTATATATTTATCGTTTTTCAGCTGTGAACATTTATCCATTGAATTCATGTAGGCATTACTATTTTCTATTAATGATTTTAACTTTTCTTCAATTTTATCAATTTTATTTGAAATATCCGCTATTTTATCCTCATAATCTTTTGTCCTATCAGAAACCCTCCTGTCTTCCCTTTCACTTTGAACTTTGAGATTTTGCAATTCCTGCTTTAGATTACTTGTTGAATCGTATTTATTGCCTTTTTCCGTTTTATCACTTTGTTTATTTGACTTGATTGCAAATACACCTATTCCGGCGGCAGCAACAACTCCAATTGCTGCAAGTGGACTGATTTTTACTGTAAGTATAAGTGAAATGACGCCAAGTATAACACTGAAAATCAGTAATGAATTTTTATTCTGCCTTTCTTTACCGGATGTTTGTGGCAATTTGCCCTGCATTGACAATTTTTCACTTGTAAATTCAATATGCTGCTCCCTCAGTTGCTTTTCGGAATTCCACTTTGCCCTGTCTTTTTCAAAGTCTCTTGTAATCTTCTCTTTGTCTGCTATTCTGGCACTCTTTTCTTCTTCATGACTTTTATAAGCTTCATGAAATTTTTGCAATTGCCCTGCCAGTTCAGTTTCTTTTTTTAACAGTGTTTCTGCATTTTGATAACTATTTTTTGCTTCTATAAAAGACCTGAACGCCGGCAAAAAACATTCATCAATTCTCTTTAACAAGTCTTTAAGTGCTTTTTCCTTGCTGACAAGTTCATTTAGACATTCATACTCCTTTTCACTTACTGGAACAAGCTTATTTCCATTACAATCTTCATTTTTAATTGATCCTTTCAGCTTTTCCAGGCTCCCACTTACTTTTTCACTTTCATCCATCAGTGAATTGCACTCCATTAAAAATGCCTTGAGACTTTTAAATGGAATATTTTCTTTTTCTAATTTTTTTTCTGATTCAGTGTACCCCATTATTTTTTCAATAAGAGAATTTATTTGCTTGAGTCTGTTTCTATTTGTATTTAGCTCCAGCAAGTCTTTAATATTTTTTTGCTCATCCAACTTTGTTTTCAAACACTGATATTCTTCCATGTTTTTTTTCTGTTCATCTTCAAGTATTTGAATATTCGCCATTTCATTATGCAAAGAATCAAGTTCACTTTTAGCTTCAACGAGTATTCCCTTTTTTCCCCTTTTAGACACCATATCTTCTATTGCATCATTAATACGGTTTATCACCAATTGCTGGGATACATTTTCGTCTCCTGAAAGGACTAAATTTGACATCAATTTTTCTGCAACTTCATCATTATTCCCATTGGAAGAAAAACTTCCGATATTACTTATATAAGCACTGCGTTCAAACCCGTCCAAATCAAGGCCAAAAAATCTTTTTCCAATCTCTTCATTTTTACCAAGAGATACTTCCTCTCCAGTGTCCATATTGATCAGCTTTACTTTATCTGCTCCAGGAGTAGCACCCATATCTTTCTGCAGGCGGTAACATGTTCCATCATGTTCAAATTCGATTGCCCCATTCATCATGGAACCATCCCACGGCTGGTATTTCTTTCTCAGATTTTTATTTATGTCCTTGCCCCTTTCCAGTTTGCTGTAAAACATTATTTTAATAAATGCCATCAAGGTTGATTTTCCATCCTCATTTTTTCCGTATATCAGTTGAAAACCATCTTTTAATTCTAATTCATAATCCTTGAATTTGCCAAAACTGCCTATCTGCAATTTATTAATCTTCACTATATTTTACCTCCCCGAAAAATGCCTTCAATCCAAGCCTGAGTGCCTTGTTTAACTTTTCCTTTTCATCAGGTCCTGCATCATTTATTCGTTCCATCATCTTCCGTATAAAAATATTTCTAAGTGTCGTTTCCTCTGGAACCGTATCAAAATCTATCTTTACTGTAGTATGATCTTTAATTTTAACAAAGAACATCTCATATAAAATTGCCTTGATATCATCAATATCAATACTGACATTGTCTGCAATCATTCCCTCCAGAATCACCTTGTAAAGATTTTCCGAATAATTTTCTTCACATCTTGACTTCATTTTATCCAGTATAATATCCGCAGCCATTTTTGAATTCTTTGCATCAGAAATATCTACATGAAGTTCAACATTCATACGCTGGCACAATCTACGGTATTTTAGCCTGCACAACCCTTTTGAAACTGTCCCGATGTAGACACCCTTTTCATCAAGCTCATCAAATCCCCTTCCTTCCGGGCATCCCGAATAGGCATAATATGTATTTCCAGCTTTTAATACTTCAGTCTGTTTATGAATATGTCCTAAAGCAACATAATCAAGTTTGCTATTTTTAAGCTGCGTTTCTGTAATTGGATTGTAATTGCTCTTTTGATGCGAGGCGACAAGTTCACCGTGAATTACACAAATATTAATTAACTCATCATCTGGAATGGTAAAATTTTTCAACATGGAATCTGTTTGATATGTTCCCGTAAAAGCTCCTCCCCACAGACGAACTCCCAAATTTTTAAGTTCTATTTTTTCTAATGCACCTTTAAAAATAATGACATTATCAGGCCAGAAATTCTTTAACAAATACGGTGAATCTTCAGTAATTGGATCATGATTTCCCGGTGCAATTGCAATAGTAGTATCTTCCAGTCCTGCAAGCCCATTTTTTATTTCTTCCAGCATAGTTTTCTGAACATGAACATTATCAAATAAATCTCCTGCTATCAGCAATAATTGTATTTTTTCATCCTGACATAATTTTAAAATATTCAAAAATGTCCTTTTAACTTCAGCCCTCCTTGTCACTGCTTTTCTTCCCAATGTTGATAATTCTGCACCAAGGTGCATATCTGCACAATGCAATATCCTTATTTCTTTCACATTCATACCTCCATAAACAAATAATTATCTCATTTCATTTAACTCACTATTAGTTAAATTTGATTTTAACCATTATTATTTACACACTTTAGCAGTTCTCCTTCATTAATGCCAAAATCAGAATGGCATTATCGCAAATTCCAATTGAAATTTCAAGATCAATAGCAGATACTATGTCTGATATTTCTTCTTGTGAGTAATGCAGGAATTAACTTTATAGGTGATGTTTTCAAAGTGAGCATAGATAAATTTGCCTTTAAATTTGCGATTCCATATTCTTTGAAAAAAGCTGATATATATTTTAGCGCACGTAGTGTACGCCCAATGCTTCCATTCTTTGTCTCAGAGACAGCAAGCAGACAGGAAACTGAAAAATTCGGTAAATGAAATATAACATTTATGTTCCATATTTTCTTTCACCTTCCATTTTTATCTATAATTATTTCAAATCTATGTATAAATTAACAAATTTTATAAATTATATTATACTTCTACAAAAATAGTTAAATTCCTGCATATAATTAGATAAAATACAATTTAATTTATATTGATGCACTTCACATATCATCTTCCAGCAAATACCTCTATATACTTTTTCATAATTATGGTACAATATCTAAGTTAATTATTGAGATAAAGTTTCTTGGTATTCACATAGAAATTAATGGCAAAGAGAAAAAGCACCCATCCTCACAAGACTAGTGTGCTCTTCTCTTAATTAAATTTCTATTTAATTCATCCAATAACCCTAAAACAAAATAAGCACTCTGTGAAAGTGATTAGCACCAAATATAAAATTTGGGCTACCTACTTTTGTTCTAAGGATACTTAGTGTTACCAACACTAAGTATTTCTTATTTATATTATATCAAACTTTTCTTAAAAATAAACTTATTTTTTAATTTACTCGAGTAATCTTTTAGTTTTTTGGCCTCGCCATATCCTATCTGGCGTAGTTCAAATATGATGGACATTTCTATTTAGAATAATATGGATGGGAAAACAGGAAATTGGCCAATTAAGGCATATACAAATAAACAGTAGTTACTTAGATGAAGCAATAAAGACATTAAGTTCAAACAAAGAAAGTCTTTTATACTTTGTAAAAAAGGCTGAAAAGTTATTTTTAGAATTATCTATAGAAGAAGGCATTAGCTTAGATACGTTAAATTTATTTTGGCAGCAGTACGGTATAAGCAGCAGTGAAAACAAGTACTGGAGCTTAGATACGAAACTTAAATCCAGCCTTGGTAATAATTACTGTAGAATAAAAGCTAAGACAGCAGAAATATTAAAAACTATTGTTAGGTGTAGCAGTATAGTGGAAAATATAAATACTCAGATAAGACCATACTTATTTTTAAAACGTGTTTAAAAGGTAAATTTTTAGACTTACTACAGTTTTACTTGCAGCAATTTCAATGTTTTTTAAGTAATTTTCATAAGTGAACGTTATAGGATTTAATATTTCTTCAACCATCAATTCCAAATTGCGTTTTATATGATATATTAATATAGCTAATATGTAATTTATATAATACTTCAATATTACTACACTATTTTCTATGTTGATATTTATACTAATATATAATATACTAATGTCATAAACTAGTTGTATATTAGAATAAATAATTATTTTAATCATATTATACTAATGCAAATTTATGGATGTTTCTTATGTAAAAAGTTGGGCTGCAAGCGCAGATTTTCTGCATATGGAAGCATCCTTTAATTACCTTTTAAGGAAAAATAAAGATAAATTTAAAAATATAATCAAAGCAGAAATCTTTAGTTTTTTATTGAAATATACTCAAAGGGAGTGATTATATTGTCTAAACTATGCAAATATTGTAATAGTCCACTAAGTGAAGCTCAGTATAGAACTGTAGATGGACTACAGTATAAATCTTGTCCGAGGTGCTCTGAAGCAAATGGAATTTATCATGTATACCATATATACCCTCAATTATTTGGTACAACTCCTACTAGATCAACTTCAAATCACCCAGAAGGGCCTCAAAGCTACTGTATTCCTTGTAGAAATCCCTCAAATAAACCTAGTGGCGGCATCACATGCAATAATCTTTAAAATTAAAGCGTTACCAACAAATATATATTGGTAACGCTTTAATTTAACTTTGACTTATACTTACAATTTCCATTATCCAATTTATCCATTTTTTTATAGTCTGAGATCTTCTTTTATACATATCTTCAGTATTAACATGATTCAGATTACAACTTTTCATTATTTGTACTATTTCGGCTCTTGAAGGTAAATCTAATTTTTTTAAAAACACCCTCATAGACTCATTAAAAACTTTATGAGACAAAATTAACTTAAATAGAGTTAAATATTTTTCACTACTTCTCATTTCGATAATTTTCTTACCCAATTCTGACAATATAACTTTCCCTTTTCCTCTCTGCCTATCAACTAAGCCAAGATAAGCAACCGCATTAGTATAATAATCAGCTTGTCTTTTATCAAAGCCAAACTCTATAGTAACCTGATCTTTCATATTAAAATCTGGATCATCATACATTTTGTTTATTAAACTTATTATATTTTCAAATGTATCTGCCTGTGGAAAAGGAATGTCCATTGATTCATCAACTATTTTTATATTATATAGTATGTCTTTTACATCCTCAACAGTAATGTTAAAATCATCAATCATATACCTTTTAACTTCTCTTAACTTGAGAGAATTATAGTGATTTATATCACTAAATTCATAAATATAGAAGCTAAATATGTTATTAGAATACGTTAAAAATGCAGGTATAACCTTCTTCGATACTCTATTTTGAATAACCCTATATGGATAGTATAACTGCCTCACAATAAAATCTTCAAATATATTATTTTTAGCCTCCAACAAAAGTATATTATTTCTACTCTCAAAAGCACCATCTATCTCACATTGTGCTTTTGATACGCTTACTTTACAACTTTTGTTATTTACATCATTAATATAAAAACTAAAATCTCCAGAACCCATTCTACCATTTAAAGTTGGATACATTTCTGTTTCTCCTAAAATATCACTAAATATTTTAGATGCATAAGCACAATTAATAACACTTGCTTCTGAATAAAGATTTTTATAATCTATCCCTTCTATCCATTCAGGAAAGTCTATCTTCTTTACATTTGTCTTTACTGTTTCAAAGTCTTCATAAGCTTTATATTTTCCAATAACATAACTTCCTCTGGTAATAGGCAAAATGGTTAATGAATTTTCAACAAATATACTTGGTAAGCTGTCCTTATAATCAAATTTTGTCATAAGTCTAGGCTCATATACTTTTTTTATTTCATCAGCAGATATTATGCATTTTCCTGTACTTTCAACTTCCTTAACTACATTCATATTATTAAATATTTCTATCCAATATTTATCTATTTTTCTAGTTTTATTTTGATTACCTTTATTCCCCATAACATTCCCTTCTAATCCAAAGCATAATTTCTGATTAATACTTCTTCTACTTCGCCTCTTTTATTAGCTTTGCTATTTATCGCTCTTGTTGCCCCAACAATTTTATTGTTATAATCCCTATAAAGTTCTCTAATAAACTCAGTATTACTATTAGATAATAAAAACTTAACTCCTCTTTCATTCAATTTATCACATAAATTTTTTAGTCTAATTTGCTCATTTCTATTAAATCCACTTGCTGTGTAACCTGTAAAATTAGAACTATCACTCACAGGATCATAAGGTGGATCAAAATAAACAAATGAATTTTTTCTAATTCCTTTTAATGCTTCTTCAAAATCTCCATTACATATTTCTATTTTACTTTCATTTAAATACTTATGTACAGTCCTCAATACCGTGTCATTCACAATATTTGGATTCTTATACTTACCAAAAGGAGTATTAAAGTATCCAGATGAATTGACTCTATATAACCCATTGTAACATGTTTTATTTAAATATATAAATCTACTTGCTTTTTCAACTTTACTATAAGTTTTATATTCTTCACTTCTATCTTTTGCTCTTAATTCGTAATAATATTCTTCTGTATTTTTACGCTTCATTAAACTTAAATTTTTTATTAATTCATCTACATCATCTCTTATTACTTCATACACATTGATAAGTTCTGAATTTAAATCATTTATTACTGCATTTTTTTGTTGAAGACTAAAAAATACTGCCCCACCACCAACAAATGGCTCATAATATTTAAATTTTCCTTTAGGTATGTATTTATTTATTTCATTCAATAATTGTCGTTTTCCTCCAACCCATTTTACAAAAGGCTGTATTAAATTATTTTTCATCCTATCACCTTTTCAAATCATTTATACCTTTCTCTTATGTTACTATGCAAATTTAATTATAAACGTTTGTTCTTTTTTAGTAAATTACTATTTTTTAAATACAAAAATATATTCATGTGCTATAAGATAAAAATTTTTCTTTTTACTTATTTTTTTCCACTTTTCTGTTGAAGAACAATTATGTTGTTCTTTTATAATTATTTCTTTTAATTTAAAACCGTTTTTTATAAATATATTCATTACATTAAAAGCTAAAGGTATAATATAACCCTTTCTTCTT
Organism: Clostridium sp.; assembly: GCA_036720575.1. Lineage (GTDB taxonomy): Bacteria > Bacillota > Clostridia > Clostridiales > Clostridiaceae > Clostridium_B. The sequence continues at coordinate 4,913 of DAIMMR010000018.1, read as the reverse complement.
ATATCTCCTAACATAATACAACAATATGAATCCATTTTTAATACTCTATAACACTCTTTTGCTGTACTGCTTATTGCATAATAATAATTTTCTAATGGAAAAAGTGAAATGTCATTTTTGTTATCATTACTATATCTTATTATATTTGAATAAGGTGGATGAGTACATATTAAATCTATTGTTTGATCTTTTATATTTTCTAACTTTCTAGCATCTCCAATTGTAATTATAGACTTTTTATCTATATATGCTAAGCTTCTTTTCCTTGATATTTCAATTGCTTTATCATTTATATCTAATCCTATAATTCTTCTTTTAAGTAATAGTGCTTCTACCGCAGTAGTTCCGCTACCTAAAAACTGATCTAATACCAAATCACCTTCATTGCTATATCTTAAGATTATATTTCTAGGCACATATGGGCTCCAATTACCAGGATAGTCTCCCTTATGACCTGCCCAATTCCCTCTATTTTTAAAACTCCATAGAGTGGTCTCTTCCATTTTAAAATCTTTCTCCATAAACAAATCGCCTCTATAGAAAGTATTAACTTATTTTAACAATAAGATACACATAAAATTAATAATATTTTTAAAAATTGAATTTTTGCCTTTATCTCTTCTAAAATTATTTCATGTTAATGCTACAAGTTTTCATCTTTATTTACAAGCATCCTTACTTGGGTTCCTTTTTTCTTTCACATTCTGTATTAAATTCTAAACTATTCTCTCCAATAGTCTCTACCCATCCGCCGGTTCTGCCTTCCATCACTTCACCTGCTTGTCAAATTTAATTATGATGGTCATATTAATTACTCTTTTTACATAAAATTTCAAATTATACTATTATTTTATAACATATTCATCTCTTTTTACAGTAAAAAAATGGAGATAAGTAGTAACTCTTTTGCAGAAGTTTATTAATAAAACTTCTAAAAGTTAAAACTTATCTCAATTATTATATATTCCTTTAAAATATTATTTTTATTATGTATTCTTTCCCATCTCCACTACTTCCCCAAAAATCTTTAAGTATTTTCTTATATTCATCTGAAACTTTTAAACCATCGCTTCTATTTTTCATACTTACCAAAGTAACATTTACACTATCATTATTTTCATCTACTATAGTTACATTAATATCTTCATTCTGCTTGGTTTTTAATAATTCTAGAGCATCTGGTGCTTCGTTAATTGGTTTAAAATGCTTTAACCATAATACACTATCACAATGTTTTACTTTATACTCATATATCTTATTGAATTGAATTATTATAGATTCTTCTTTTTTATTTATATTAGACTCTGGATCTGCTGCTCTTTTATATGAATCTTTAATTTTATCTACTGGTAAAGCAATCTGTCCTTCTACCATATCACCAACAAATGTTCCGCTTCCATTATATATTTTATATGCAGTATAAGCTGCAATTAACGCATCCAGGAAATCATCCTTATACTTCTTATTTATGTTTTGAAGATAATCTCTAATTCCAGTAAAGCCCTGTCCCTCAATAACATTTATTCTCTCATTTATTCCTTTTTCAGTATTTTTATTGGATAGAAGCTTTCCTTCAAGAACTGTAAAACAAGCATGAGGAAATACTTCAATCATTCCTCTATCTTTCTTTTCATTTAAATTACTTTCATTTAGTAATTCAAATCCTTTTTCTTTTAAAATATTGTATACTTTGAATCCTGTTTCCATCCAAGATAAATAATTTTTACTTCTTACTATTTCCATAGACGATGGAGTAGAAAATGGATTTATACCTCTTCTTGATAACTCGTACTCTGAAACTTTTTTATTATAATGTCCATTAATTTTTCTACCTAGCTTATTTCTATATACTTCATCATTCATTAAACCTTGATTTAGATTATATGGCGCATCTACGCCTATTAAAGTTATAGGAGTATTCTTTATATATTCTTTTAATTCATTTAAGCTCATATTTTTCAATAAATTTACATTGAAATTTTCATCTATTTCTGCAATTGACAGAGTTCTTAAATGTACATCTATACCACAAAATTTCATTTTCTCTCCTTAAAATTTTCCTATTTTGATACCGCTGCTGTGGACATTCCAATAAACAGAGTTCTTGGTTTCAGGTGGAGTTTTTTCTCCATCTGAAACTTAGAAATCGTTATCCAGGGACGTAGCTGCTCGCAACGTACACTTGGAAAAGTTGGGAGTATTAGAGCAGGTAGTCATCGGATAAATAGCAGCAAATCTTGTTCGTTTCACTTTCAATTTTTGAAAAGCCACAGTTACTTTATATTTCAACTAATCAATATTTATATACTTTGCAAAATTATAAGATATTAAATTGCCTATGCTATTTTCTTTCCAGCCTTTCTCTTCATGAGAGTAATCAGAAATTTGTTTGCAATTAAAGTTTTTAAATCTCTCACTTACTTTTTTAGCAATTGCCAGTTCTTCATCTTCAAGAGATATTTCTCCCATGTCACTTTTAGGAATAACGTACTCACCATTAGTTTCTTCATCTTCAATCATAGAAATTACCCCTTGCTTCTCAAGCAGCCCTAGTAATAAATTTCTATTTTCAATAACTGGGCCTCTTGGTAAGCATGCATACTGCAAACCAGTTATTGATGTAGTGTTTTCTTTAAAAAATAAGTTATCTGTATACCATAATAGTTTCATCAACTTTGTTTTAAATAACTTTGTTTCATTATATGCAAAATATAATACAATACTCTTAAACTTTTCATAATCAAAATATTTAAAACCACTATAAATATCATTGCTACCATTAATGTTATCTAATATAGTATTCTCAAGTTCAGTTATAGCATTTTCAGATAATAGCAAAGTTATCTTTTCCCTTAGTTGCTTTTCTTTTGATGTGGATAATGCATTAGTATTATTCTCTAAAATACTTAGCATATTAGCTGGATTCTTTAAAAGTATTAAGATATTATTATGAGCCTTATCTTGTATAGCCCCCATTTCATATCTATTCACGGTTATTTCTCCCCATTTAAGTAATCTAGCAAAGGCTCTTTGACTTATTCCGTACATTTCTCTAATGTTTCTAATTTCATTAGGAGTTAAAAGCCCATGTTTTTTTCTGTATTTTTCAAAGGCTTTTTCAATGTTAATCTCATCTAACTCCATATCAAATAACTCTTCACCACAAGATTTGCAAATGCATATTTTCGCTTCTACTTCTATCTCTTCATCTTTGACCATATAAACTTCATTTCTTGTAATTATATCTACTTCTTTATAATCATTACATGAATGACAAAATAATTCTTTTTTCAAAATAAACACCTCTCTCCTATTTATATAAATACTTAATTGGAAAATCTGCTTTGTGGAATCCCATTATACAAAGTAATTTTCCCCTGTTGGTGTCCTTAATCTTTAGTTTTATGTATACTTGGTACTTTTCTTCATCTTTTCCAAATTCCCATATAAATCCTGCATAGTTGGTGTTATTATCTTGTTCTGGACCATTAAAATAATTTTGATATGTTAGATTTAATATTATATGTAAAGCAATCTTTAAGCTAATTCCCAAATTAGTTAAATTATTCTTAGGTCTTGGAATGAAATCAACTTTTTTTGCTGCAATAAGCGATTTTGATTCTATTAGAAATTCATTAATTTCTCCAACCGCTGCATGAACTGTCACGTAATCAATCCTTTCATATTTAAATATGATATATATTTAGTATATACTATAGTATTACCAACTTCAATGAAATGTTATCATATGATAACAAAATATTAATATAAATTATTTTTTTAAGTAAAAAATAAAGATAAGTTTTAACTTTTCTACAAAAGCTTATAAAACCTTTTTCACTTTGCCTTGGAAATCATTACTTCCTTACCCTTAAAAATAATTGCAATTTCTATTATGTTTTTTACACCTTTATGAATTAATTCTTCAGAATACTTCATGTCTTGTATTTGCTTCAATGCTTCTACTTTTCCCTGTTCTATTGTTTCCTTTGACAAGACATTTATTTTCTTAAATTCAATAATAATTTCTGGCTTTGAAATATCCTTTGGAATTATCATTACATCGTATCTCCCGAATCCACTTTCCTTATTTGACTTAACTTCATGGGTATTTGAAATGGACACAAGCATTCCAAGTACAAAGGCATGGTACACTTTTTCCGGTTCTTTTCCTGATACATCAAAATAACTTAAGTTATTTATTACAAATTCCTGAAAAGCATAGCCAAAGTTTTCTATATCACCAGTGACTAAATTACTTAACATTTCTTCATACTTTTGATTAGTCATTGTTTCCTGAAACCATTTTACTATTAAATTTTCATAAAATATATGAACTTCCTCATTTGGAATTTGGAGTTCACAATTTAATCTTCCTCTTATGAGTTCTGTTTTTACGGCCTTTAAATATCCGCTCAAAAGTAAAAAACTCCAGATATTTTGGTTGGAATCCTCAACTTCTGCCATGACTATAGTATCATCAATTACCTTATTTATGGATTTTCCCTGGAGAAGATACTCTAAATCTAATTTTATTTCTTTATCTCCTTTTAATAGAAGCCTTTTTATAAGATCATTGCTGCTGCTGTTAATCCAATAGGGCATAAAGCCTTCTTCATTGTTATCAATATAATTTAAAACAGACCATGGATTATATATTACTTTTCCTCCAAAAATATATCCATTGTACCAATTTTTTATTTGTTCTGTGCTGTCTTTTAAATTATAATATTCTATAAGCTCTTTCATTTCCTCTTCTGTAAATCCAAATTTGTCACTAAATCTGAAACTCAATATGGAATATACTTTTAAGTTATTTAAGCCAGAAAAAATACTTTCCTTTGCCACTCTAAGAATACCTGTTATTAAAGACTTTTCAACGTATGGATTATCTTTTAAGGCTGCTGTTAGTA
>DAIMMR010000369.1:0-4015 GCA_036720575.1 Clostridium sp. | reverse complement strand
ATAGCTTTACCTTTTTCACTATAACTAGTGTCATTTACAGATTCTACTTTAAAATTTCCATTTTCATATGTAATCTTAGATATACTTGAGTTATCCATATCTCGCACATTAAAATTCTTGTCCAAATAATCAATAATCAATCTAATTATTCCACCATGAGCTACTACAAGTACATTTCCTCCATAACCATCAGAATTTTCTATGCATATTTCCTTTAGAGTTTTCATAACTCTTTTTATTACTGTATCATAACATTCTGCTTCCTTTGTCTCATCCAAAGTAGCACATGAATTACAGTATTCTTTTTGAAACTCATACTTTTCTTCTGCTTCTTTAAAGGAACTTACATTAAGATAGTTAAGTATATCATTAAACATTATACTCTCAAGTTCTCCTTCGTATTTTCCAAAATATACTTCTCTTAATCCCTCAAGTTCTTTTAGCTGCAAATTTGCACTTATCTTATTTTCTTTTATAACAATTTTTGCAGTTTTCACTGCTCTACCCAAATCACTGCTGTAAACTGCTTTAAATTTAACATTGCTAAGCCCAATCCCTGTATTTACAGCTACCTCAATTCCTGCCTTGGTAAGAACTCCATCACACCATCCTTGAGTTTTATTAGCTTTGTTTAAAATAGTTTGTCCATGTCTCATTAAATATAAAGTAATTTTACCTTTATTCTTACTGTTCATTTTTTCCTCCATAATTATATCTGCACAATGTATGCCATATTATGATTATTATAACTTATCTTTTAAATTATTTCATTATTAAAGCTTTCAAATTACGGGCAAGTAATTCATAATCTTCTATAAAACTAATTGATTCTAACTTTTTATAAGTTGTTTCTGGCAATTCCTCTAATGGAGTTTTATCAAGTATTTTTCCTGTTTCCCAATCATTAAATTCAGTAATATCTTTTATATTCGTTATATATTTCTTGTTTACAGGACATGTAATTTGACATCGCATACAACCTATTAAGCAATTGTGCCACTTTGGCTTTAAGCTCTTTTTGAAATCTCCACTATCTTCATTTTGAAGTGTAATACATTTGTTAGCATGTACTATAAATCTATCCTCTCCTATTGCCCCTGTAGGACAATTCTTTAAACACAAATCACAGTTCTTACACGTGTCCATAATAGTATACTTTCCCCAGGAATCATCTTCACAGGGCATATCTGATATATATACTCCAAGCCAATAAAAGCTGCTTTCACCATTTATATAACAAATGTTATTTCTTCCATATGTGCCTAGTCCACTTTTTACTGCTATAGGCTTGCATGGAATATTAACCTTTACTACCTTAAAATTTTCACAGGAAAGTATGTTCTTAACAATTTCAGTTACTTCAGTTATTTTCTTATGTTTTTTCTCAAATTCACTGCTTGAATTTAATAAATACATTGGCGGCATAATTACAGCATGCCTTTTTAAACCTAATGTAAAATATACTCTTGCTATTGGCTGTGGAACCGCTATAATAATAATTGATTTTGGTTTTAAAAAATCATCTGATACTTTATAATCAAACTTATTTAAATACTTCCCAATATTAACATTTATATCTTCATAAGTTTGTTTCATAAAAATGGTGTGACAATACCTGCGCAACTCTTATAAAAGTTCGCAGATTTAGAGAAAACCAAAAACAGAAAAAATGACATGATCAAAGCCCGATTTGATCATGTCATCTTTTATATTTATATAAATGCAACATCTAATTTATTACGATCTACTAATCTTTTATATTTGTATTTTGGGTATCCAACCATGAGTGCACCTGTTATTACTTTGTCTTTAGGAATATTGAACAAATCTAATAATGGACCATAATTTGAAAACGCACATATTTCAAATAAGCCAGCCCAGCAAGAACCTAAGCCTAATGTAGGTGCAAATAATTCAACATAGGATAATGCAGAAATGCTGTTTTCTCTTCCATTTTTAAAATCCTTTGGAGCAGTTGATAATATAATATTAGGAGCATCACGTAAAATTGAATCTATGCCATTTTTTCTATAATTCTTTATATGTCCTGAAAAGCTCCAATGAAGTTCAATATTATCTTCCATCCACTTAACTATTATTTTAGTGGACTTTTCTAATATTTTTTTATCTTTTACAATAATATAGGATATTCCCTGTGAATTACTAGCAGTAGGAGCAAAACGTGCAATATCAATTAATTTTAATAATTCTTCATGAGGCACAGGTATATTTTTATAACATCTTATTGACCTTCGGGATCTCAGAAAATATTCAGCAGTTTTTGGATCTAAGCCTTTAAAATCTCTTACGTCTACTTGATTATATAGTGGTGTTTTAGTATTATCAAGTGCACCATAAGGACATACAGCAGAACATTGTCCACAAGCAATACAAGAATTCTTATTGCTTTTTGGACCATCTTCTTTCATATATAAAGCTGTAGTTGGACAAACTTTTGTACAAGCTCCGCATTTTACACATAATGATTTATCTACTTTAATTAAATCCATTAATATTCACCTCTTAAATTTTGTGTTTTACAAATTCAATTCCTATATCAAATGCTTTATCACAATCTTCAGGAAATATTTCTTTATGCCTTTTTAACTTTTCTTCGTGATCAAACATATCTGAAACTACCTTTGAATAATCATTAAACTGATAGGTATCAGTACAATACAATGTTTTGCATTTTCCAAAGAATTTTTTAAATAGCACTTCGTTAGATTCAAGATATTTATCCAAACATATATTTTTCATTCTCTTTTCAGATACGTTCATTGTATATATTAATGCTGCAGAAATATTTCTAGGTAGAAGTGTAGGATGATTAGTATACTCTATCAACGGAAAAAATAGCCTTTCTATAAATGATCTTGTTTCACCCGTAACATTACCCAAATATATAGGTGAACCTAAAACCACTGCATCTGCTGTATCCAGCTTTTTTAGTACAGGAGAAAGATCATCTACCATGGCACATTTACCGTAATTTTTACCTTCTTTTAATTTACATGCAAAACAGCTGGTACAACCTTTAAAGTTTAAATCATACAGATGAATAATTTCTGTTTCAGCCCCTTGAGAAGCGGCTCCTTCAAGAACCTTATTTAATAAAGTTGCTGTATTATGATTTTTTCTAGGACCTCCGTTAATAGCTATTACTCTCATATCACAATCCTCCTCGTATAATAAGTTTGCATAGTTTTTAATTCAATAAAATTTCATATTTCTGTTGTAATTTCAAATTAATGTTGTAAAGTACTTTACAAGAGATATTATATACTGTACTATCATTTTGGGGAAGTAGGTACTTTTAAGTAGTATAGTACCCATTTGTATACTTATAATAACAAATTATTATGAAATGAAGAGAGGTGAATATTAGTGATGACAATATGATAAAGCACTGCTAAGTTATATGTCTCATCACTAAATATAATAAATGATAAAATTTAAAGGTAATGAATACAGCTGCTCCATGGAATTAACTTTAGATATCATAGGCGGCAAATGGAAGCCTCTTATTATATGGCACTTAGGTGAAAAGACTCTAAGATTCAGTGAGTTAAAGAGGGCCTTGCCAAATATTACTCAAAAAATGCTTACTCAGCAGCTTAGAGCATTAGAGGAAGATCAATTAGTGAATAGATTTGTCTATGCTGAGGTTCCTCCTAAAGTAGAATATTCTCTTACAGAAAAGGGTAAAACCCTTTTACCTGTTTTATCAACTTTATGTGAGTGGGCAATTGAATATTCTAATTCAATAACATGAAGTTAAGAAAATGAAGTGATTGTAAACAAAGTGGAATGTTTCTATTCATCAAATTTGATATTTAATATTTATTTACTTGCCCACTTCTCTAAAAATTTGACTGTCTCATTCCACGAGTCCATATTTGCCTTTGCCCAACTTTCTACATCATACGGATATTTTTCTGATGGATATATTGACTGAAAAGGCACTGTCAACATATGACCTGACTTTGCAAAGGTAATGTGCTTATATTCATGT
>DAIMMR010000368.1:0-4036 GCA_036720575.1 Clostridium sp. | reverse complement strand
TAAAGTATAGGTGTTTAATGAAGCTTAATAGGGAAGTTCGTTAGATCGACGCAGCCCCCGCTACTGTATGCATGGACGAAATCTAACTGCCACTGGTATTAACTGGGAAGGCAAGAAGGTAGGATTAAGTGCAAGCCAGGAGACCTGCCTGTTCTTTGTTTTACTGTATATTTCGGAGGGAGATATTAGGTTTGTTGACATTTAAACTATTTTGATTTAAATGATAACTTAGTATATAAAAGACTCCAAAAGAGTCTTTTTTTTCTATTATATAGAAAATTATAAAATATTAAGTTTGTGGACAAGATTTTAGAATGTAATCCCCTTAAGGGGATTTTTTTATATTACAAAATAAATCATAATGCAAGTTCAAAAATTTAAAATAGATATGAGGGGACATTAAAGAACATGTTTGATAATGTGAAATTTTTGGTATTATGGCTGACTAATGACTGTAATTTAAGATGCAAATACTGTTATGCAAATGGAGGAGACAAAAAGGAATATATGACCTTTAAAACAGCTAAACAAGCACTAGAAATACCAAAGTCCAAATTTAAACTTCAGCTGGCAGGAGGAGAACCTCTTTTAAATTTTAAGCTTATTAGAGAGATATATGAATATTTAAAAATAAATAAACCAGAGATTAAAATTCAGATGCAGACCAATGGAACTTTAATAAATAGTGAAATTGCCAAAGAAATTAAAAAAATGAATATATCTATTGGGGTAAGTTTAGATGGAAATATAGAAATTAATGAACAACTGAGAGGTGGTACAAAGGATGTGATAAATGGAATAAGAGCCTTGGCACAGGAAGGGATAATGGTAAATCTAAATTGTGTTGTAACTGATAAAAATATTGAATACTTACATAAACTTGTAGATTTGGCCGTATATTTTGGAAATGTTGGGGGAATAGGTCTTGATTTATTAAGAAATACGGGAAGAGCTTGTAATAATAAGGTTAAAAGGGCTAATATATTTCAAATAAAAAAATACTTAAGGAAAGCTTATAATAGGACAATTGAATTATGGAAGCTAACAGGAAAGAGGATTATTATAAGGGAAATAGAGGACGCAAGAAAAAGAATTATAGAAGGTAAAGAATGTACGATGTATTGTCATGCAGCTTATGGAGGTTCTATGGTAGTACATCCAGATGGAAATTTGTATCCTTGCGGCTCTCTTGGTGGTAGTGGAAAATACTATATGGGAAATATTTATAATTTAGCTTCACAAAGAGAAGTGAAAATTAATAATAATAAGTCTGAAACTTGTAAGATGTGTAAATATGAAAAAATTTGTGTGGGAGCGTGTCCAGCTAGAAATATTATAAATAGTGAAAGTGCTGAAATTAATATTGAAGATTGTGCTCTAAGAAAAGCTGCTTTTGAAATTATAGAAGAAGAAATTGGAAAAAATAGGAGGAATATAAAAGGTGCTGATAATTAAGAATCTTACAAAAATATATGGTAGTTTAACGGCAGTAAATGAGTTGAATTTAGAAATTAAAAGAGGTGAATTTTTTGGACTTTTGGGTCCAAATGGAGCAGGAAAAAGCACAACTATTAGAATGATAAGTACACTGACTCCCAAGACTTCAGGAGACATTATTATAAATGGTAAAAGCATGGATAGAAATCTGAAAGAAGTTAAAATGAAAATAGGTGTAGTACCACAGGGAAATAATCTAGAAGTGGAAATGACAGCATGGGAAAATTTAGAGCTACATGGAAGACTCTACAATATGACTAAAGATATAAGAAGTAAAAGAATGCAGGAGCTTTTAGAGTTTACAGAGCTTAAAGAAAGAAAAAATGATATTGTTAAAGGATATTCAGGTGGAATGAAAAGAAAACTTATGATTGCGAGAGCACTTATGCATAATCCGGATTTGCTTCTTTTAGATGAACCAACAGTAGGTCTTGATGCAGTTGCAAGAAGGAAAATGTGGGATTTACTTAAAAGATTAAAGAATAAAGGGTTAACAGTACTGTTAACTACACACTATATTGAGGAAGCTGAAGTTTTATGTGATAGAGTAGGACTTATAGATGGAGGTCGTCTAATTGAATTAGATTCTCCACAAAAGTTAATCCAAAAGGTTGGAAAATATACCGTTGAATATTTTCAAAATGGAGAAACAAAAGAAGAGTTTTTTAAAGACAGAAATGAGGCAGCCTCATTTGCTGCTAAGTTACAAGGAAGTGTAAATATTAGACCGTCAAACTTGGAAGATGTGTTTATTAAATTAACCAATAGAAGGGTGGAAGCATAGTTGTCAACTTTTACAAGTATTTTATGGCAAGAATATGTATTATTTAAACGTAAATTTTGGACTATAACACTGGCAGCTATGGTTTCGCCTATTTTGTATTTAATAGCATTTGGATGGGGAATTGGTGGAAGTGTAACCGTAGAAGGAAAATCCTATATTAATTTTATAATTCCAGGAATTATTGCTTTAACCACAATGACAGTAAGCTATAACAATACAGGTAATTCAATAAACATATCAAGAATATTTTATAAAACTTTTGAGGCATTTATGATGGCACCAATTACTGTAGCTTCCTATGCTATAGGAAAAATAGTAGCTGGAGCATTGACGGGAATGTATTCAGCCTTATTAATAATAATTTTATCCTTGATAGCTGGAACGGGAATAAGTATAAGTCCTTATTTTATTTTAATTATTATTCTTAATTGTTTAACATTTTCAGCAATAGGGTTTACAGTAGGTATATTTATAAATTCTCATACTGAGATGTCGAAGTTTTCAAGTTTTGTTATTACTCCAATGTCATTTTTATGTGGTACGTTTTTTTCTTTAGACAAAATGCCCCAAGTGATAAAAATTATTATATGGATGCTGCCGCTTACCCACACAAGCTTGGGACTTAGAAATAGTGGAAAAGATTTAATGGACATGATTATCCACCCTATTGTTCTAAGTATTTATTTTATACTTATATTTTGTATAGGAGTTATGAAATGTAAAAAAGCTGAATAATAATTTTCATATTTGAAGGGAGTTTTATAAAATGAAGAATGTAAAAAAAGTTTATCCATTCACAGCAATTGTTGGACAAGAAAATATGAAAAAGGCATTGATACTTAATGTTATAAATCCACTTCTTGGAGGGGTTTTAATTAGAGGTGAAAAAGGAACAGCTAAATCCACAGCAGTTCGTGCATTGGCAGAACTTTTACCAGAAAGAATGCAGGTTGAAGGATGTGCTTTTGAATGTGATCCTCAGGATAAAAGCAATATGTGTGAAAAATGCTGTGAAAAAATGGAAAAAGGTGAGAAGTTAAGTGAAATAAAAGGAAAAATGAAGGTAGTAGATTTACCTGTTAGTGCTACTGAAGATAGAGTAGTAGGTACTTTAGATATTGAGTATGCAATTAAAAAAGGAGAAAAGAAATTTGAACCAGGTATCTTAGCACAGGCAAACAGAAATATTCTTTATGTTGACGAAGTAAATCTTCTTGATGACCATATTGTAGATGTCCTTTTAGATTCAGCAGCTATGGGTGTAAACACAATAGAAAGAGAGGGAGTGTCTTTTTCACATCCAGCAAAGTTTATACTTGTTGGAACTATGAATCCAGAAGAGGGAGATTTAAGACCTCAGCTTTTAGATAGATTTGGTATGGTGGTTGATGTAATAGGAGAAAGGGACACTGAAAAAAGAGTTCAAATAATAAAGAGAAGACTTGAATATGAAAACGATAATAAAGGTTTTATCTTAAGTTATGACCAAGAACAGCAGAAGCTAAGAGATAGGATTTCAAGGGCAAAGGAAATGCTTAAAGAAGTAACTTTTGATGATAAAATACTGCAAATGGCTGCAAAAATAAGCATAGAAATGGATGTGGATGGTCATAGAGCAGATATAAGTATGATTAAAACAGCAATTACTATAGCTGCTTTTAATGGTAGAGATAATGTAAATAGCGAAGATATGGTAGAAGCAGCAAAACTTACACTTCCACACAGAATGAGAAGAAAACCGTTTGAAGAAGAAGG
>DAIMMR010000367.1:0-4042 GCA_036720575.1 Clostridium sp. | reverse complement strand
AATATAGTGGTTTTCGTTTGTTCTTCACCAAAATAATTATTTATATAAGCTAATTTTAATTCTTTATTATATAGTCTATCCATTAATAATCACCTCCACTATATCACTCGCCAGTTTAAAGTTTCTATTAAATCTTTGAATGATTCTACTATAAGGAACTTCAATAAATTCTTTAACTTGTTTGTTGTCTAGGTTTATATTTTTTATATATTTACTTAATTCCTCACGCCAGTTATCTTCATTCTGTAGTTTTTTTGCTAACATGGTATAAATTACAAACATCCTTTCGTTGCTAAGTGTATAATCGTTAACAATACTTTTCTCTTTTGCTCTAAATTCTTCAGGATATAGATAAACTAATCTATTATAGAACATTCTAAGATAGTCAAATATTTCATCTACTTCACCTGTTGATTTAGGATTCCATAGTTTATCTATAGTTTTATGAAGTAATTCAAATGATACTAACGCATAACCTTTTTTAATTGATGTTCTATCTGTTGTTATTTTACCCCTAAAATCAGATTTTGTATTCTCATTTAATTGATTTATTATCTGTGTTACTAAGTCTGATTCATCAATTGATTTTATATATTCTTTTGAAATTGGATTTTGTTTGTCTTGCTGAACAATAAATCTTCTTGCTTTGTCATCATCAAAATTAGTTAAACGTATTACGAAATTATAATCAATGTCCTTTTTTCTTATTGCTGAAGTAATCGCTAAATATCTGTGATAACCATCAATTATATTTAATTTACCCTTTAATAATGTCCATCTCTTAGCGTTAGCATCCCATTTAAAGTTATCTCTGTCTGCAAAAGGTAAGTTGAATGTCAATTCGTTTGATATAAAAGTTCCTGTTAATAATTTTTCCTCTATTTCAACTACTGAACCTGCATTTACAGTTGGTGTCAGAATAATTCCCTCTTCAGTTTCTATTACCTTAGCTTCTCTTTGTGTTTCAAATTCATAATTTAGCATATTAGAATAACCTAGTTCTGCTATAAATTTTGCTGGTACTATTACAGTCCATATGTCACGCATTACTTGTCGTACATCTTCAAACACCACTGGATATTCTAAGTCATTGTCTTTTGTTTCTTTTTTATAATTCTTTATTACTTCTAATTCGACATCTGTTAAATATTTAAGTGGATTAATGTTTTCTATTCTTGATGTCTCGTATATTTCTTGTGCAAACACCCCAATATCTGTTAGGCTCAAAGAATCAAGTGTTACATTCCCTTCTAATACTCCCGAAATAAACCCTAAGTCATAGCCTCTCTCTGCTATTCTTTTTATAATCTCGTCTTGTACCTTGCTGTTTACGCATGATTCATAGATTGCAACCTTTAGTTTTTCTCTGAAATCTTGAATCGTGTAACCAATTTTCATTTTCTCCCCTCCAAATTCTATATCCCTATAGTTTATTTTATTAGAATTATTGACTATTGTCAAACATATTATAATATATTTTTATATTTTATAGATATGTATGGAATTCGGAGATTATTTTGTGTTATACGCTTGATATTAATTCTTTTACTCTAAATGTTTTGTTGAATGTTCTAGAATAAGTTTGATGAGGTACGATTATATTCTGAAATACCCAATCAACATCATATGATATTCTTTGAACGTGAAATTGAATTTTACCTTTTCTGTTGCCAAATTTATTACTATGCTCAACTAATATTTTACTTTGATTAGTTCTTGTTTCTGTTATCTCAGTCAATTTCCACATATCCACTCCTGTTGTCACAATTGTAGTATCTCCAAAATGTCGGTAACTATAACCATACATACTACAATATTCTTTTATTTTTAATTCATTTAACATTTATTCCATCTCCTTTTGTTTGTTATACTACTTGTAAATCTTCTATCAGATTAATTTGTATCATTATAGCTTTTGCTATATCTCTCATTTTTTTAAAGGTACATTTTCCTACTAAACTTATTAGCTGACTCTTATTGATAGTGATTAATTGCTCGACTAAAACTGTTGATTCTGTTATAAGTCCGCACTCTTTACCTATGTCTACGTGTACTGGTAAGTTATTTTTAGTCTTTGAAGTTATAGGCAATACATTTATAGTTGGACTATATTTGTTGTTAAGTGGATTAGATATTACCACTACTGGTCTACTTCCTCCTTGTATTGATCCTTTACCTTGCCCTAAATTTGCCATATATATTTGTCCTCTCTCAATTTTATAATTTATCATTCACACACCTCACCCTTTTTCTAATTTATTTAATAATTTCTTTATTAACATTATTATTCCCCCTTCCCTTTAGTTTATTCATACATTTTTATAATTTATTATGTTATTTTAGTTATACACTATATTTTTCTGGAGAATCTATTGCTAGATACATCTCTTCACCTGTTATGAAGTTTATTAATTCATCTAAACCATCAAGCTTTCCTTCGTAATAATCTGCGTTAGTACATTCATACATCTCCGTTACTTGCTTTTGTCTTTCTGTTAAGTACATTTTAACATTACTTAATATTTGATTTGTCATTGTATTCTCTCCTTTTATGGTTTTATTTAGTAAATAATCCGTTCATCTTTTCAGCTATCTGTTCTTTCTTAGTTGTGGTTGTAGCCGTATATCGTAAGGTGGTGATTATTGATTCGTGACCCAAAATTTCCTTAATATCGGATGTTTCAACCCCTTTATCACTCATCAAAGTCGCAGCGGAACTTCTTAATTTGTGTACTGAATAACCTTTCAAGTTAGCCATATCAAGATATTTATATACCATATTTTGTATACCTCTTGCACTCATCTGTTTCTTTCTTGTGCTTAGCCATAGATAATCAGTATCTACATCAAATCTGACTTCCATATAATTCTCTATTGCTGTTATTACGTCATCTGTTAGTATTAATGTTCTTTGCTTATCACCTTTGCCTATAATTGATATAGTCTTGTCTTTAATGTCCGAAATCTTTACTTTTGACATCTCTTCTACACGTAAGCCATGTTGTAAAAACATTATGATTATCGCCTTATCTCTTAATCTTAAAAAGTCGTTTCCTTCTTTATCAATTACCCTCAACAACCTTCTTGCTTCTTTCAGCGTCAAGTGTACAACATCTCTTTTAGGTATCTTAGGTAACTTTAGTATTGTTGAGGGGTTTTCTGCTATATACCTAATCTCTGTTAAATAACCCATAAAGAACTTAACTACCTGCAACATTCTACTTCTGGATGATGGAGCGTAACCTTCGCACTCTTCACCTTTTCTTTTTATAACCTTAGTTCTTAGATGTTCTGCATAGTTTTCTAAATGTTCCAGTGTTACTTCTTTAATTTCTAAACCTTGATCCTCTAAATATTCTTTGAAAATGTTTAAATCTGATTCGTAATCAAGCTTTGTTTTATCCGACACACTATCAGACAAATACTTTTTATACCTTTGGATTAATCTTTCCATTTCTGTTTGCTTTACCATTTATCTCAACTCCTTTGACTTTTATACTATTATTATACCCAAACATAGTATAAATGTAAACACATTTATAATTTATTTATTCAGCGTATTCTTTACGTTGTCGTTCTTCATATTGCTTTCTTATCTTGTCAGCTTTGTAATGCTTATTGCAAGCCTTCAAATAATTTCTGTTATAGAGTTCTAATTCATCTTGACTTACTTTATGTAAGTAACTATTATCAATGGTAAAATCAACTCTCTCACGCTCTCTATTCACTACACCTTCAGTAAATACGATTTGATTCAGTTTTTTCTTTACATAATATTGTCGGATTTGCTCCTCAACAATTGGATTACCTGTTAAATCTATTATTTGACTTGTCATTGTTATTCCTCCTTATAATTTATTATGTATGATTAAATTACTTCGCCAAATATATCTGTTAACACTCTAACATTGTATTTCTTGTTTTCAGCACTATTGCTGTTAATATTATATTTTTTTTCAATGTTACTATATAGTATAGTTTTCTTTTTAGTATCTGTTAAATGAGTTCCATTAATAAAATCTAATGTAGGTCTTAACTCTTC
>DAIMMR010000366.1:0-4045 GCA_036720575.1 Clostridium sp. | reverse complement strand
GTGACGAACCCTATAATTATTATAACAAAGATTATGTTCAAGGAAGCAAGTGGCTATTGCACGAAGCATTTTGTCTACATTCACAAGCCGATATTTTCAAGCCTTATGAAAAACATCATTCAACAGTTAAAGATGCCTGTCAATTAGCAGAACAGTTAAACGTAGAAAATCTATTGTTATATCATACAGAAGATAAGAATATTACTAATCGTAAAAAACTTTATACAAAAGAAGGATCTGAATATTTTAGCGGTAATTTGTATATCCCAGATGATTTGGAAAATATTGATATATAGAGAACTGTTTTAAATTTCAATTTGTTTGTATGAACAAATTGAGCATAATGTGTGTCTTAATTAATTCATATTTTTCTTTTATTCTTCATTAACAAATATATAATGAGATGTAAAAAGGATGTTAATTTCAACTAATTAATATCCTTTTTCTGTTGCAGAAATTGTTGTAAAAATCCTTGTAATTTTAGATTTTGTACCTCTAAAGTAAACTCGTTACTAAAAAAGTATATCTTTTCAGTTTAAGCATTCAGAAATGAACACCTATTTTTTATGAAGAAAATTAGAAAGGATGTGATTCAGATACAAAGAAAAAATGAGGAACGTTCGCCGCCATTAAAAACTAATAGAATTTTTCTTATTCTGCTTAATTAATATTTACCTAAATGAATGGATTTTGTCAAGGGTGCGTAGCACGGAACTTTCCCTTGATAAAATACAGTTATTTAGGTATTTTTTATGAGGCAGAATAGAAAAAAGTCAGAAGTAAATTTTCTATTTTAAATATAAAAAGAAGAGAGGTAAAGAAATATGGAATTAAAATATGTAATACCAAACATGGAAAAGACATTTGGAAATTTAGAATATGCTGGTGAAGGAAATATTGAGCAAAGAAGGGTAAATGGACATAATACAATTTTATCTCGTAGTTATAATTTATACTCTGACATTCAGAGAGCAGATGATATTGTTGTCATTCTTCCAGCTGAAGCAGGAGAGAAACATTTTGAAGTTGAAAAAAGAGTAAAGCTCATTAATCCACGAATTACCGCAGAGGGTTATAAAATTGGAACTCGTGGATTTACAAATTATATTCTTCATGCAGATGACATGGTAGAAGCATAAGAAAGGAAGGTAAGTTTATATGAGATTAGCAAATGGAATTGTTATTGATAAAGAAGCCACATTCGGAAATTTAAAGTTTTCTGCTTTAAGACGTGAGGTACATTTACAAAATGAAGATGGTACGGTATCAGATGAAATAAAGGAACGAACTTACGATTTGAAATCAAGAGGGCAAGGAAGAATGATTCAAGTTAGTATCCCTGCAACTGTATCTTTAAAGGAGTTTAACTACAATGCAGAAGTTGAAATAATAAATCCTGTGGCAGATACTGTTGCTAACGCCACTTTTCAAGGTGCAGATGTAGACTGGTATATCAAGGCGGATGATATTGTTTTAAAGAAACAGGTTTCTACTGTTAGCCAAAATCATCAATCACAGGGAAACAAAAATAATAATAACAAAGTAGACTAAGAAAGGAGATATAAGCTGTGAAGTATTATATATATCGCGGCAAGAGAATTCATGTGGCTGATAAAGATCTTGTATTTCATTTTGCTGCTGCCTATTTAGTATTTATTTTTCTTCTAGTCATTCTGCTGCTTCATAGTAGAACAATTATGCGGATTGACTGGAAGAATATATCATTGTTAAACAAAGGTAAAGTTCATTTTGATATTCCATATATGATTATAAGTATAGTAATAGCATCAGCTATATGTTTGACTGTATCGGCTCTCTATTATCATTACTATATAGATTATATTAAACAATTATTCCATAGGCAAAAGCTTGCAAGAATGATACTAGAGAATAAGTGGTATGAAGCAGAGCAGGTACAGTCAAACAGTTTTTTTAAAGACATACCTTCTGGAAAGACAAAGGAAAGAATAACTCATTTTCCAAAGATGTACTATAGGCTCGAAAATGGCTTGATTCATATTCAAGTAGAAATTACATTAGGTAAATATCAAGACCAGCTCTTGCATCTTGAAAAGAAACTTGAAAGTGGTTTGTATTGTGAACTTACAGATAAGGAATTAAAAGATTCTTATGTGGAATATACACTGCTTTATGATACAATAGCAAACCGTATTTCTATAGAAGATGTACAGGCTGAACATGGAAAGTTAAGACTAATGAAGAATATTTGGTGGGAATATGATAAATTACCCCATATGCTTATTGCAGGTGGTACAGGTGGAGGAAAGAGTTATTTTATTCTTACGTTAATAGAAGCTCTGTTGTGTACTAATTCTATACTTTATGTTCTCGATCCTAAAAATTCAGATCTTGCAGACTTGGAAGCTGTTATGCCAAATGTTTATTATAAAAAGGATGATATGATTGCGTGCATTGATAAATTTTATGATGGAATGATGAAGCGTAATGAGGATATGAAACAAATGGAAGGATATAAAACAGGTGAAAATTATGCTTATTTAGGTTTGCCTGCTAATTTTCTTATTTTTGACGAATATGTTGCGTTTATGGAAATGCTGGGGAGCAAGGAAAGTAACGCAGTTCTTAATAAGTTAAAACAGCTTGTTATGCTTGGAAGACAGTCAGGATATTTTTTGATTCTTGCTTGTCAAAGACCAGATGCGAAATATCTTGGGGATGGGATTCGCGATCAGTTTAATTTTCGTGTAGCTTTAGGTCGTATGTCAGAAATGGGTTATGGAATGATGTTTGGAGAAACTGATAAAGACTTCTTCCTAAAGCAAATTAAAGGAAGGGGGTATGTAGATACAGGTACAAGTGTTATATCTGAATTTTATACTCCTCTTGTACCTAAAGGACACGATTTTTTAAATGAAATAGATAAATTGATTGTAAAAGCAGAGAAAACAGATTAACATTTGGAGGGTTTGAATTTTATGCAAGAAGTGTATTCTATTGAAAATGTTGAGGAAATTATAGGATATGATGAATACATTAAGGATTTTGAAGAGCAGGCAGCAGATTTTTGTAAAACATCTGGTACGAGAATATTACAAAGTGTTTTTTCTGAATTTACTGCTGATATGGAGTGCAGTGTTTATTTAGATTATGAACAAACAAAAGTAGGATATCCTATAAGATTTGAGTTTAATATTAACGTAGAAGAGGGACAAGTACTAGTATCTTATATTGGTTTTAGTTAAAAAAGAGTAGATGGTAGCCAAAGCAATGTACAAAGCAAAAGTTGTAGGTTCAAACTAACTGTTTTCACAAAATAGCATGATTTTTTAGATGAAATATAAACATTGATTATTAAAAATAAATAGAACAAATGAAGGTGTTTGCTTTTTTGAGTAAACACTATTTTTATTTACAGATTGGAGAAAACAATGAAATACAATATTATTTATGCTGATCCTCCTTGGCAATATAAAAGAAAAAAGGGACAGGGAGTAGCAGAAAACCATTATTCAACAATGCCTATACAGGAGTTATGTGACCTTCCAATAGATAAAATAGGCGCAGAACATTGTACACTATTTTTATGGGTTACATTTCCTCAATTAGAGGATGGGCTACGTTTAATGAAGGCATGGGGATTTATGTATAAGACAGTAGCTTTTGTATGGGTCAAATTGAATAAGAAAAGTAAGACACCATTTTGGGGTCTTGGAAATTGGACAAGATCAAATTCAGAAATATGTATTTTAGGGACAAAAGGGCATCCCAAAAGGATATCTAAAAAAGTTCATCAACTTATTTGCACTCCCATACAAGAGCATAGTAAAAAACCAGAACAAGCAAGAGAAAAAATTATAGATCTTATGGGAAATTTGCCAAGGATAGAGTTGTTTGCAAGAGAAAAAGAGAATGGATGGGATGTTTGGGGAAATGAAATTGACAATAGTATAGAGTTGACTAAAATAGCAGAGCCAATAAATTAAAGCAGGCAGAACGGCCAGGCGGCGTGCGAAGCGAAAGCCGCAGGGACGGGCTGACCTGCTTTTGGTGTGGCGATAGCCAC
>DAIMMR010000365.1:0-4056 GCA_036720575.1 Clostridium sp. | reverse complement strand
CCAAAGAACGAATAAATCTTCTGCCAAAAAGTCTTATTGTTTTTCATATTAATTTCTTCTTTCTTTTTCACACAATGAAATCACGATTCTATCATTGCTCTATATTACTTGATATATTTCCATATATAGTTTTTATATGTATGTAATTTACCATTACAACATCTACAAATATTACAATGATTAAATCCGGTTTTACGTTCAGCTTCTTGTGTAGATTTATATATTTCAATTAATTGATTATCAAGAGTATATTTACCTACCATTTTGGGTTTTCTAAGACAATTTGTTTTATCCCAATTCATATTGTCTAATGTGTATTGTATTCTTTCTTTTCTAGTTCCATAATTATTATTATATTTTCTATCACACCATTCGAGATTTTCTACATAATTGTTTTCTTTATTCTCATCTTTGTGATTTACTTCTGGTAAATTATATGGATTAGGGATAAATGCTTCAGCTACAAGCCTATGAATTCTTTTATATTTTTGTTTTCCATTATTACATAAATTAACAAATAAGTATCCATGATAATCTTTCGCTATTTTTAAATATATATTTGATTTTACGCTATAGACCCTTCCCCTGTTAGATATTTTATATTTTCCATTATACCCATCTATATTTTTTAACAATTCTATCAATAGTTTATCATAATCCTTTCATTTTAATATTGTGGTAGCGTGTAATGGTGCTGCCCCATTTATCATCCAATTATAAGTTGGAAGCACAGACTGCCGTGCTCACACGCTATGTGGTGCTGTAGGTGGGATTTGAACCCACAATGTTTACCTCTTGGGTATTAGATTTTAAGTCTAAGGTGTCTCGTCCAATTGCACCACTACAGCATATAAAATACACACCCAAACCGCTTTCTCACAACTCATGGCCACTCATTGCAAGTTACGTTTAACTTGATGTGCTTCCCAGCTTCTACTGGTCAAGTTATTTTACGGGTTAATATTTAACGCATTTTGTTGTTCCGTACTAACAACTATTTGCGGTTGATTAATTTAATTTCGGCTACTTATCAAATCAACAATCTTTGTAACCTATCGCACTCTATTAAGTTTCGCATAACACACAGTTACGAAATTTATGTCATACTATTGCATCAAATCTAATCTTAGATTTACACATCAATGCAAAACTATGTAAATCCATTGGCAGGGACAGTGTGGATCGAACACACGATAACGGGGAAAAAGTCCGTCGCCTTAACCGCTTGGCTATGCCCCTATATGTAATTGAATCACCAAATGAAATACGCTTTTTATTTTTTTCTTTCTTTATTTTCTATTCTTATTATAACATTAAATATTTTATATGTCAAGTAATAATTAAATATATTTTAATATTTTTATAATCTTATGTAAAAGCAGGATATAAAATCCTGCTTAAAGCATGCTATTCCTTAGTTTCGATTGTATCCAGTTTATGTGTTGCCTGATCTATATCACTTTTATCCAATTTTAAAAGTTCCTCCTCAATAGCATCCATACGAATTTTAACATTGGCATAATCTCCAACTTTTGTTTTACCATTGGCAAGACCCATTTTATATTTTTCATTTGGATTTTGAAAGAAATTAAATGCCCATTTTTGAAAACAATTAATATTAACATTTATTAATTGTGCTTTATAGGCTGCCCACATAACCATTAAAGTTGTAGTTTTGTTTGTAAACATTGGAAATTTATATGTGGAATAATTTTTAACTTTTCTTCCTTTTGTCTGATTTTTATCTCTTTCTTTTTTGTCTGTAATCCAATAATCAAACATTTTATTAAGATATTCACTTGTTTTTAACAAAGAATTTTTAACTTTATCGGACATACCAAAATCACGAAAATTATAAATCATTTCGTCAATATTGTCACGAGATAACTCAATTGCACCATGATCTATTAATGTCATTAATTGAGTTAAAATATCAATACCACGACTTCCACGAGCTGAACTATTGGTCATCATATGAAGAATCCAACGCTTATCTATAATATCATAAATAAAATTTCTTACCTCTATACCCATAGCTGCTTTACGAATTTCAATAGCTTTTAATGGTTTTGTACCATTTGCCATTTCAGTATAAAGTCTCTCTGCCTGAGCATCAGTACAATTATTATAAATTTTTATATCGAAAGAATAGTGCATAATAGTATCTTGCCATTCTTGCGGTAATTGAGAAAAAGTTTTACCATGCAAATCAGCTTTTGTAGAATAAATTTTACCTCCAAATGGAAATTTGGCAAAATTAAATTTAGACATATCAAGTACAAGTATATTATTTACAAACATCCATAAAGTAGTTAAACGCTGTTGACCGTCTACTGTTTTTTTATATTGATCTTTATCATCTTTACGATATAATAAAATCGCTGGCATTTCACTATGAAGCATTACGGAAACAATAAAATTACTAGCACGCCATTTTTCCCATGTATAAGATCGTTGTGCCTCCATATATTCTCTAGGTTTAAACACTTTATTTGATTTCTCTTTTTGAAATTTATTAGTTATTTGTTTTGAAAGATATTCACCAACAGTAATATATTGTTTTTCCATTTGTTCAACCAAAGAACATACTTCAAT
The DNA here is from genome assembly GCA_036720575.1 of Clostridium sp. Lineage (GTDB taxonomy): Bacteria > Bacillota > Clostridia > Clostridiales > Clostridiaceae > Clostridium_B. The sequence goes on along the minus strand of DAIMMR010000365.1, from coordinate 1,461 downwards.
TGATTTTGGAATTACTGTCAATGGAGTAAAAACATTCTCTTTCATATTTCTAACCTCTTTTAATTAATTTGGAAAGTTATTTTCCAATTTTTATAAAGACCAATAAAATTTGTTCTTTTAGAAATAGAGATATTAGATACCAATAATATTCTTTTCAGAGTATCCATATCAACATTATTTTCATTTACACCAGTTTTTTGTGAATACTCGTACAAACGATAAAATGCTCCTGAATCATAAATATCTTTTAAATTAAATTTATGATTTTTATATGGATTTATATTGTCAAACTGTTGTGTTTGTTTAAATGCATATGGACTAAATTTAGCTTGAATTTCATTTGCTTCATAAGTTTCAGAAGTAGATGATGTTAAACGCCTTATTAAAAATGTCGTATTTTGATAAGTTCGATCAAAATATTCACTAGAACCTTTTATCATTGTAGCACCAGCATAATACCCATCTGTTTTTAAATAATTACAAATAATCTGTTTAGTACAATCATTTATATTATATCTTATATTATCTATTATAATACAATTACTTTTATAGTCAATATCAGTTTGCTTTAAGTTACAAATTTGTTTAGCAGTAAGTCCAAACCAAGATAAATAAAACACTATAATCATTATATCAAATTGGTGTATATCAACTGGATTACAAAAATCAATAATAGCTTTTGTTCCATTTTCCAAATCATCAAACGATTTAAAATATCTTTTTTTCAATATTCCATTTATAGACAAATTTTCATAATTAAAGTTATCTAACCATTTTTCTTGTGAAAATGGAATTAAATTCTCAGATGCACACCAATCTAAATATTGTTTAATTATAGATTTACGATTTTCAAATGTAGCTTTAGTAACTATATTAAGTTCCATGAACATATTTTGAATTTCCACTAAATTAAATTTACATAAATCTTTGTTTAATTTTTTCTCAAAAGGTGCTGTTGTACTAAAAAAACGTATAATAAGTCTTCTTGCTTTAATATCTTGATTACCGTATTGCGCCTCAACAAATGCAATTTTTGAATGTAAATTAAAAATTGCATTAAAAACTTTTATTGGTAATTTAAAATACTTAACATAATTCATATTGTTTTGATACATACATAATCTCTCCTCTTGATATTTTATTTCATATTATCACAACCTTAAAAATATGTCAAGAATATTTTTAATATATTTTATTATGCTTTTACGAGTTGAAGTGTATTAAGAACTGGATATTGAATCAAAAATTTTTCAGCAACTTCACGTTCTTTAACTTTTGGAAGTACACCAACTTTTTTAATCAACTGAAATTTATCAATATCCTGCATTTTTTCTACCTCTATAATACTGTCTTTATATAAGCCACTTACTTCTCCTGCGCTTAAAAATACATGAACTGGACTTTTCTTATATGTTCTTGATGAAATAGGAATTGCTGTAATCGTAGGACTAAAACGATTAT
>DAIMMR010000364.1:0-4077 GCA_036720575.1 Clostridium sp. | reverse complement strand
TTTATCTTTCAGCCATTCATCATAGGTCTTATAATCAATAATTTCTTTAGTTTCATTGTCTTTTCTCTTACTAGGCTTCCAATCTGCAAAAGGTACATTTATAAGTACACATCTACAACGTGGATGCGTGTCCATTACTGGCTCAGGGTGGTTTTCATCTATTCCCCAAAACTTGCCATCAAGGCTGGCATCATATGGAGCTGTACGACTATCAAGAGTTGCACTCCACATTACTTCTTTACAGCCAGAATCAATTCCAATTTGCTCCTGTGCTTTTACTGCTACACGTGCAGTTTCGGTTGCTACAAGACGGTTACTATCGCTAGCAGAAACATTAAAAGTATGCTGTATATCCTTAGCTATTTTATCTATTGCAGTATTGCCCTTATAGGCTTCAACTATAGACTTTTTAAGTTTGTCTATCATATTGGCCTTATTATTCCAAATTCTATCTGAAAAAGTAGCCTCTTTGAATTTTGCATTTACAGCAGAATCAATAAATTCTTTCTTCAAGATGTTAAATTTAATATTTCCAGCCATTCCACTTTCCAATACAAAAGCATTTTTATAATAAGTTGTCTTAAAAACAGAGCCTAGAATACTGGAAACTGTAGCAACCTCAGCTTTTCCTAGATTCAGTCCCATACTTTTAAGCTTGTTATTCACATCATCAGTAATTTTCTTTTTATCTTGCCGTGATAACTTTAAATAGCCATCTTGTGCATAATCAATATATATTTTTGCTATTTTCATATGCAATTCATCTAACTCTTTTTTATTTAAGGAATATACATTTTTCATAGAACTATTAGCAAAATTTTCAGCATCAATACGAATCTGCTCAATTGCCTTCCTATACTGTGGATCCACCTTTGCCATCACCTTCACCGCCATTCAAAAGACTTTGTCCTATAGAATCATCTTTATTTTCCTTCTCAATTTCCTTCATTTCATTGTCAGGATTGTCTATAAATGAAAGCTGTGCAAGCCCTGTTCTAGTAGATAACTTCCCATTAAGCTGAGAAATTATTTGAGAAACCATCAAATCGTCAGTTGGGATATTAGGTACGATTTTAATATCTACATCTTTCCAATCATAATTTTTATTCTGCTTGATTTTCAGATATATAAATAAAAATTGCAATCTAACTTTAATAGCATCAACTAAAGCTTGTATATTATTGGTGCATTTTTCTTCAAGTCCTATAAGCCTATTTCTTAAAGCAAGAGAACTTGTATTACTTACCAATTTTTCATTGTTATTTATATGACTCGCCAATTGATACATTTTATCCTCCATGGTATTCAATGTATTCTGTACAAAACTATCATTTATTTCTTTGATGAGCCATTTTGCATCTGCTTTTTCACCTGGCAAATTCATAACTCCAAGCTCTTTCATTTTATCCAGGTCAGTTTTTCCGTTTTCATCTTTTGTTGTATCATCAATTTTACAGTTCTTAAAAGCAAGGTATGCATTCCTAAAATCAGATATTTCGTTCACCATATCACTTAAATTGGTTTCATATCCATCTTGCAGTCCCTTCAATACAGAAAATAGACTTTCGTACATACTGCCTATATTTACAACAGATACTGGCACTTTCCCAAATACATTACTTTCTGTTTTAACTCCTGTGATTGGTGTAAAAATATCCCCTATAACGGTGTAATAACTAACATCAGCATCAGTGAAAACATCAGCATAGAGAGTATGAGTATCATCAAATTTTTTAGTAGAAAATCTAATGAAAAGTTGAGTATTCCCGAAATCATCCTGAAGAATATAACTGTTTAGGGGAGTACAAATCAAACTATTAAACAAACCATCTGTATCAATATAATAAAGTTCATAAGCTTCATTGAAAATAAGGCTCTGTTTGCACAATTCTTTATTATATTTCTCTTTCCAATGCTTAAAATTAATTCTTAAATCCTCAATTACATTTTGATTATTGGAGTGAGAACTATAAGTTATCTTATTTCCACAGCAATAGCTAGCCTCTTCATTTATAAATTTCTGTATGAAGTTGCACTTAACTTTAGTATTGGCACGTTTAGTTATCATTTGATACTTTTCCAGTGCATCAGTCTTGCCATCATAATATCTCTGCATTTTCATATATGTTGGTAGCATCATGTCAAAATCCTGTTTACATTTTCTTAAAAGCTCCAAATCTACTGACATCTTAACACCTCCTATATTCCTAATTTTCTTCTATCGAATAGTTGTACATTACGAATAACTTCTATATTTTCAATCCTATTTGCAAACTCTGCTGTAATATCTGGAGCATCATCATGGATTGAAAACTTTTGCCCTGCAAACTCCATAATCTGTTTTATAAAGTCCTGGTCCTCTTCAGCAAAAATAATCTGTCCTTTATTCATGTAAGGAATAATAGTTGAAATTTTATCATCCTTATTTTTCCTCTGCATTTCATTTATAATTTCAATATTCCTGATTCTAAGAACATCATCTGCATTGATTTTATTTTCAAGTAAATTCGCATCAGCACCATTGAAAGTATTCTTTTCAATATAAACATGAGTAATATCAGGATATTCTTTTAAAAGTTTTATAGCATGGTCAATATATTTATCAAAATCAGTCCTGGCATTTATCTTCGCAAGTTCAGCTTTACGTGCGTATTTCAGATTATTTTCTGCTTCAGAACCTACTAAATAAGCGCTATAATCAGATTTTCCATTGTCAGTTGAAGCAGGGTCCATACACAGCATTGTTTTTATAAAGGAATGTGTTTCAATTTCTGCCCTAGATTGTGTAGCAACAGTTTTGAACCACTTTTCACCTATAGAATCAACGTCACCTTGAACCTCCTGTTTAAATGAAGCAGGATTCTCATAGTAACTCATGGCCATATCCAAGCAGTCCCAAAATTCATTCCACAGCATAGGAAATTTCATATCATCTTCATGGCTATAATAAAATTCTTTCGCATCTTCAAGGTGAGTTTCATTTTTAAAATCAAAAAGGATGCTTTTGAATTGCTCCCACAGACCAGTATTAAAATACGTGTCTATATCGTCAATCAAAACACCCTTCTCATTTTTAAATTTCCATGTTGGCTGCTTCATAAGTCTACTATAAAAACATTCTTTATGCTGTAGAGTTCCCAATGCTATCAAAGTTGTACCCTTTTTTACAGTTTTGCCATTACGAACAACAGCCTTTTGAACTGCATACTTGACATCATCACTAAACCTCTTCCATTTTTTCTCCCTAGCTTCATCTGTCCTAACGTCAGGTTCAGACTGATAGTCATCTAAAATTATTAAATCAGGTCTGTTATTACCATACTTACGGCCACGCATAGGAGAACTAGAGGAAATGGCTTCAATAAAAGTTTTATTTGTAAATTCTAATTGAGTAGAATTACATATATATCTTTTATCCTTATCATTCAAAAGCACTCCAAAAGCTTGTTTAATGTAATTATTTTCAAGGAAGGTATTCTTAATATCCTTAATAAATTTCTCTGCTGTAGAGCCTATATCAGAGCATATAAGGGTATACTTTTTAATACCATATGCATGACACCAACAGGCAGGAGCATAATCTCCAAAAGCAGATTTACCAGTACCACGTGGAAGTATCCATCCTCTTTGATTTGTTCCATTACCAATTATAGATTCTTGAATATCACTCCAAATTTCTCTATGAATATCTGCTATAGGAGCCGCAGTGTTATTTTCCTTCGGAAGAAATGTATCCTGAAGAAAATACATACAAAAAAACTCGAGAGACATTCTTCCGAGTTGCCAAGCAAGACCATGGTACCCAAATAAATTGGAACTGTGCTGCAAGATCATATTTTCAACAGTGATTTCATCAAAACCGACTTTTAAAAGGTACTCATATATTAAAAATTTGTTTTGTTTATCTTCACTTTTAAACATTCAGATCATTCCTAAAATCATCTTCAAAATACAAATTTTCAAAAAGTATATGAAAATAATATACATAAACTGGCTTTTCCTCTAAACCTATATTCCTTTTAGTGATACTAAATAATAATCCAAGAGTATTGGCAGCCTTAATGCAATCTGACAATT
>DAIMMR010000363.1:0-4107 GCA_036720575.1 Clostridium sp. | reverse complement strand
GATTAAATTTTTGACAACTCGTTTCGCTAAGGCGAAACATTGCTGGTTCATATAAGTTTAAAGATTTTTTGCGATAGCTAAAAATCAACCTTCACTCTCAACTCTCAATTTTCAACTCTCAACTCAAAAAGCTTTGCTTCGCAAAGTTTTTAAATTGCAAAAGTTGAGTAAATAATTAATAAAAAAGAGGTGGCAAAGTATGAAGAAAAAATTAAGCATGTTCATGTGCACTATGTTTTTAGTATCCTTCCTTGGAGTACCTGTAGTATATTCCAAGGAAGTTACACAAATACAAAATAAAAATGTGCAGCTTGAACAAATACAAAATGGAAATGTACAGCTTAAAGTAGACTCTAAAAAGAAAAATAAAATTCCTAAGAGATTCAGAAAAACTACAGATAATATTAAAACTTATGGTAAATCTATAAACTTAAAAGGACTATCTTCACTAAATGCTTCAGGCAGCGCACAGTTTACAGGGCAGAATGTAAAAATGGTGAAAGAAGAAATAGGTGATGTACCTATATTAGTAGTAGATTTAAGGGAAGAGTCCCATGGCTTTGTAAATGATCTGGCAGTTAGCTGGGTAGGAGAAGAAAAAAATAATGGAAATAAGGGACTTACTAAGGAGCAGGTATTAAAGGATGAAAGCGAAAGGTTAAAGGGTATCAAATTAAATGAAGAACTTGATATTGAGAAAAAAGAAATAATTCCAACTAAAGTTCAAGATGAGAGGGAACTTACAGAAGAAAATAAGATGTCCTATGTAAGAATACCTGTTACAGATACAGAAGGGCCTACAGATGAAATGGTGGATTATTTCATAAGTATTGTAAAGAAAACACCTCCAGGTACATGGATGCATTTTCATTGTAAAGCTGGAATTGGAAGGACTACTACTTTTATGACAATGTACGATATTATGAAAAATGCTAAAGATGTAAGTCTAGAAGATATAATGGAGAGACAGATTTTGCTTGGAGGGAAGAATTTGCTTAAACCTTCTTATAAAGTTGGTAGCAAGTCCTCGGAGAGGTCTGAATTCATAAAGAAATTCTATGAATATGTAAAAGAAAATAAGGACAATTTTAATACTAGCTGGTCTGAGTGGTTAAAAAACCATAAAGATTCAGTTAAAGACTTACATTAGGAGGTCCTATAGGTTGAAATATGAAAATAACGTATTTGTCAAGACAGTTGTACTTATGTGTATATTTTTTACTATAATAAGTCCAAATGTGGTTTTGGCAAGTGTTTCAAAACATAGCTTAACTGAAGATCAACAAAAGGATAACAAAAAGGTAATTTATCTGACTTTTGATGACGGACCTAGCAAACTTACAGATAAGTTTTTAGATATACTAAAGGAGAACAATGTAAAAGCTACATTTTTTCTCATAGGTAATCAAATACAAGATAATGAACAGGTAGTAAAGAGAATATATAGTGAGGGTCATAGTATAGGACTTCACACATATACTCACAAATATAGAAAAATATACAGAAATGGTGATAGTTTTATAGATGAAATGAATAAATCTAACGAAGTAATAAAGAGAGTTACAGGAAAGGAAAGTCACTTAATAAGGTTTCCAGGAGGAAGCAGAAAACACCTAAATAAAAACTTTTTAGAGAAATTGCACAACAATAAGTTCAAAATATATGACTGGAACATACAGGCATCTGATGGAATTAATCCAAAGATTCCACCGTATAAACTAGTTAAAGAGGCTACTAAAGATCCAGATAAGCACAATCCAGTAATACTTTTAATGCACTGCGATTATATGCATAAGAATACTTGCATTGCCCTCCCTGAAATAATAAAGTACTATAAATCACAGGGTTATGAATTTAAACCTATAACAGAAGATACAGAGGAGATTTATTTTCCCATAAAAACCAATAAAGCTTCTTCATTTTTAGAGAAGTTATTTAAAAATTAATTCTTAACTTTTAATTTTTATCCGATCGCTACCATTGCTAACACCCCCATCTTCTTTAAAGCGGGGGATAAGCACTGCTACGCGCCTGGATAAGTTCTTCTAAGGTTCAGATGGAGAAAAGGTATTCCTTATAAGCAAACTCCACCTGAACCTAAGAATCACTTGATGGGATTAATCTATACCGAGCTTTAGACTTATAAAAAGTTTTTAGTCTGGTGAAATTTGTCAGCATATGAACTGGTATAAGTCAACTTTTCAGCTATAAACCCTATATGTGCAAATTCTTTTTCATAATATCCATAAATGTATCTGGTGGGACAACTTTTACTTTAGAATTTTTATTTAATTCGGTTACTACTTTTTCTACATCTTTCATAGATTTACTCCATGCATGAACGTACACAAACGTATAGGCTTCAGGTTTGGATATATTGGTGTATCCTTTATTAACATAATTGTTTATGTTATTTATAAGAGCATCTTCCTCTTCCAGTCCAGACCAGAGTACATCTCTGCAGGATACCACTGGTTTTCCATTGCTCCATACAATTTTACCTTTATAGTCATTTTGCTTGCTATAATTAAGGTAGAATATACCGTCAACATTTGAACAACTAGTGTATTTATCCCATAACTTAGTATCATAAAGTGACCAATCATCTAAAACTGATACATACCTTTCATCTACATCTGCCATATAATTGTTTAATCTTTTCAGATATGAATTTAAAGAATCTTCCTTAAACTTACTAGGGTACATATAACCATTGCCAGAAGGTGATACCACAAAGTTATCTTGATGAGAATTTGAAGATGCATTTTTATAATACAGTTTAAAAACGGTAGGTGCCAGTTCATACATAGAAGGACTTATGCTGAAGCCCATATTAAAACTACCTCTTTTAGGAGAGCCGTACCATTTTTCAGATCCATAATTACTCCCAAGGTTCCACTGCTGGTTATCTCCATCTGACATTATAAAAGTTACGTAGTGCATAGGTTGAGAGAAAAGTTTTTTATCAGGCTTTACACTGTTTTTTTGTGTTAAAGGTACTGATGGGAAGGCACTTAACACTGTTAAATTGTAAGACCAATCTGAAGGAACCATACTTACTCCATTTTTAGAGGCTGCACTTACATTACCGTGTTCATCAGGCCCCCATCCAAGGCACATAGAGTCTTTTTCCATAAACCCAAAAACTTTATCCCTTAGGGAGAAATCTTTTAAATCATCCTCATAAAACACTAAACATTTACTCATGATGCCGTAATCTCTAAGAGGGGCATTTTTATTTGGAGATAGCTCAATTACAACGGAATGGTTTAGTCCTGAATTCCACAAATTATTATAGGCCCAATATTTATCGGTGTTTATACAATTACCCTGCATTTTAATTCCTGTATTTTTAACCTTATCTTCTATAGATTTATCTATAGCTATAGAATTTTTTAACGCTGCAAGAGAGCAGGCGTTGTTAATAGAAGGGCTTTTTTCAGGATAACTGCTGTAAAGTACATAGCCAGATACTAGTGATTTAAATTTATTTAACAAATACCAGGGATCTTTTACTGTAGTATAGGTTACTCCATAATTTGCTTTTAAATCATCCAGCCATATTTTATAATCTGGTTGATTTTTATTTAAAGTATATATTTGAGAATCTGACTTATTTGATATTACTCCCTGAAGGGTGACTATCATAGTTTTTTCTGCAGGACTTAGATCATTTTGATAAATCACGTAAAGGTGATGTGGTATTTTTGAGTTTTTTACATAATAAGGCTTGCCTAAAAAAGCATGTACATTTGGGATAAATGCACCAATTAAAAAAATAGAAAGAATTAATACAATAAATTTTTTAAATTTCATATGAATTTACCTCCTGATTTTATTATGCAGCTTTTGGGTTAGTTTATTAAAAATTTGATTTGGTAAAGTATAGCAGCAGCTGTTTAAAAAAATAAGAATATTTTTAGACGCATAATATTTGGAGAAACTCTAATTTCAAAAAATATATTGACAATAAATTTCCTATATTCTATTATATAAAAAGAGTTTAACTAAATATAGTGATATGCAAAGAAGAGGATTAGTAGAAATGATATTTTTTTAAGAGAGGAAACGGGTGGTGAAAGTTTCTAAACATACATTTTGAACCTA
>DAIMMR010000362.1:0-4115 GCA_036720575.1 Clostridium sp. | reverse complement strand
CAGGGACGTAGCTGCTCGCAACGTAAACTTGGAGAAGTGGGGGTATTAGAGCAGGTAGTCATCGGATAAACTTATCATATAAATTTGGGTACTTCTTTATTACTTATTTTTTAATTAAAAACTAGAAGAACACTTTTAGCACTTAATAAATAAATTATACTATAAGAAACTATTATTGAGGGGGTACAAATGCCACATAATCATAATACTTCAAAAAATATCTGTCCATTTGCTAAATACTTTTTTAGAAATGAGTCGAGCAGCGGAGTTATCTTAAATACAGCACAGATATCACCTGGAAAATTTAGCATAAGCTATCCATTCATACCAAATCCAAATAAGGATCAAATAATAAATAAGATAAATACTTCTATTATAAATGAAGTAAGTAAACTTTTTACATCTCAAGTCCTATTTCCAGAAAAAATAGATTTTAATGAAATTTTAGGTACTTATGACGTAATGTTAAATAAAAACGGTCTTTTAAGTATACTGTTTAATATGTATACTTATGTAAATAAAGCTGCTCACGGATTTACAGCTTATTCTTCCATAACATTAAATGTTAATACAGGGCAAATATACAACTTCAGCGATTTATTTAACCCTAAAATCTATTATGTAGGTTTTTTAAATGAACTTGCTAATCAATATATTAAGGACAATAACATTACACTGATAAATGAGTACAAAGGTATAACTCCAGATCAGCAGTATTATCTTACTCCTAATTCACTAGTACTTTATTACCAAGTTTACGAATACACACCTTACTACTATGGAATTTTTCAAATTGAATTGCCTTATAGCAAAATAAGAAATCTTTTGAGTCCAACAAGTCCAATAAATATGCTTATATAGTTAACCAGGGCCATACACCCTGGTTAACTATTTACCCCTTCCCCGTATAACTGAATTATTTTAAGTATTACTTCTACAGCTTTCTCCATAGAATACACGGGTATGTACTCAAATTTTCCATGGAAATTATGTCCACCAGTAAATATATTTGGTGTAGGAAGTCCCTTAAAAGATAAGCTAGCTCCATCTGTACCACCCCTTATAGGTTGAACTTTTGGAACCACATCCACTGATTTCATTGCTTCAAAAGCAATATCCACTATATGTTTTACAGGCTCAATTTTTCCCTTCATATTTTTATACTGATCTTTTATTTCAACTTTAACTATATTTTTTCCATATTTCTTATTTAAGCTTTCTGCAGCATCAGTTATAAATTGTTTTCTTTTTTCAAAATTTTTCTCATCAAAGTCTCTTATTATATATTCAAGTTTTGTTTGCTCTACTCCACCGTTAAGTGCAACTATATGATAAAAGCCTTCATAACCTTCTGTAGTTGATGGAGTTTCACTTTGTGGAAGCATACTCATAAATTCTCCAGCAATAAGCATTGAATTTATCATTATTCCTTTTGCACTTCCTGGATGAACATTTCTTCCATTAATAATTACTTCTGCACTTGCAGCATTGAAATTTTCGTATTCCAATTCTCCAAGAGCTCCTCCATCTACCGTATAAGCTGCATTTGCATTGAATTTTTCAACATCAAAATGATCTGGTCCTCTTCCAATTTCTTCATCTGGTGTAAATGCAACTTTAACGGTTCCATGCTTAATTTCTGGATTTTCTATTAAAGTTTCTAAAGCAGTAATAATCTCAGCAATTCCTGCTTTGTCATCAGCACCTAAAAGAGTAGTCCCATCTGTAGTAATAAGTGTTTTACCAACATAGTCTTTTAATTCTGGAAAATCCTCTGGAGAAAGAACAATATTTTTTTCTCCATTTAAAACTATATCCTTACCATCATAGTTTTCGATAAATTTAGGATTTACATTCATTCCTGAAACTTCTGGACTTGTATCCATATGTGCAATAAATCCTATAGTAGGAACTTCTTTGTTGACATTAGACGGTAACGATGCCATTACATATCCATTTTCATCTATTGAAACATCTCTCATTCCTATTTTCTTTAACTCTTTTGACAATTCTTTTGCTAGTACCATCTGTCCTGAAGTAGTAGGAACCGTATTCATTTCTTCGTCTGATCTAGTATCAAATTTTATATATTTAGTAAATTTTTCTACAACCTTAGACATGTTCATCCTCCTTAAAATAATATTATTATCAATGCAATCCACCTAAAGTATGATTGCATTTATAGGATTTCCTTCTAAAAATTTTTTTAAATTTTCCACTGCAATATTTATAAGTCTCTCTCTTGTTTCCTTTGCTGCCCAGGAAATATGTGGAGTAATTATACAATTTTCTGCTTTTAAAAGAGGATTTTCTTTTCCTATAGGCTCCGTAGAAGTTACATCCAGTGCAGCACCATATACTTTTCCAGTATTTAATGCATTAGCTAAATCTTCTTCTACAATTAAAGGACCTCTAGCATTATTTACTATTATCACTCCATCTTTCATACGTTCTATAGATTTACTATTAATTATACCCTTAGTTTCTTCAGTTAATGGACAGTGGAGGAAAATTACATCTGATTTTTCAAATACATCATTTAGCTCTCCATATTTTACATTTTCACTCTCAAGTACCTTATTTTTATGCCTATTATATGCGAGGACTTTCATTTCCATAGCTTGAACTATCTTACTAGTTGCTTGCCCTATTTTTCCATATCCTATTATTCCTGCTGTTTTACCAGCTAATTCCATAAGCGGTTTTTCCCAAAAACACCATTCTCCAATTTCATTCCACTGTCCATCCCTTACTGCCTTATTGTGAATTGATACATGATTTGTGAGTTCAAGCAAAAGTGCTACTGCCATTTGTGCTACAGCATCTGTGCTGTAACTTGGGATATTTGTCACTACAACACCAAATTTTTTTGAGGCCTTTATATCTACAACATTATATCCTGTTGCAAGTACTCCAAGATATTTTAATTTAGGACAATTTTTAAATACATTTTCGGATATTGGAGTTTTATTTGTAAATACTATTTCTGCATCCTTAATCCTATCAATTATAAGACCATCATTGCTATTATCAAATATGGTTTTGTCATAGACAGTTAAATCTCCAAGTTTCTCTAAAGATGACCAGCTTAAATCACCTGGGTTTAGTACATATCCATCTAATATTACAATTTTCAAATATAACCACTTCCTCTATGTAAATTATACCTTTTAGTATAATACTTCTTTAAATTAGAATCATCATAATAATTTTATTTTATTTTGAAATACTATATTTGAAGGGAGTGATTTCAATGCCACTTACAACTGTAAAAGCTGTAGTTGAAAAAAAAGATGGAATAGCAGTAGAAGCACATTCTGGTGGATTTAAAGTATTACTAGATAAAACTAAACAATCAGGCGGCACCAATAAAGGTATGAATCCTGCCCAACTTTTATTATGTACTTTAGGAGGATGTGAAGCAATGTCTATAGCATCCTATGCGGATAAATATGGAGTAAATATAGAATACTTATCAATAGAACTTGAAGGTGATATGGATTCAAACACCTCTCCAGGTTCTTCTTCCTCAAGATCTGGATATCAGGATATAAGATTTAACGTTAACATAAAAACTGATTCTCCAGAAAATAAAGTAAGAGAACTTGTTGAATTCGTTGAAAAAACATGCCCTATGGGAGACAGTATAAGAAATAGCGTACCAATAGAACCAGCTAAAATTTCAATAGAAAAACAAATGCACTATATGGGCAGTTTATAGTTTATAAGCTTATTAACTCAACTTTTGAGTTAATAGTTAAGAATGAAGAATTAATAGTTAATGTGGATTTTTTTCGTTACACTGCAAAAAATCTTTAATTTTAAAGGCTCGTTTTACTAAAGCAAAACATTACTAAACACTGACTTATATAAATTTAAAGATTTTTTGCGACAGCTAAAAATCATACTTCACTATTAATTTTTCATTATTAATTCTTAACTTGTGAAGCTTTGCTTCGTAATGTTTTTATATTAAGTCAAAATTTTATATGTGCAAAAGTTGAATTAGTAATAAATGGGTCTTCTTTTTATATTCTTCCTATTATTGATACATCATCAAGCTTAGAGTATAATTTTAGTAGGCAAAAGTAGTAAGAATTACTGCATACAGAATT
>DAIMMR010000361.1:0-4147 GCA_036720575.1 Clostridium sp. | reverse complement strand
GTAAGGAGGAAAACTCACCTTCATTGTTCTCTGTCCTCTGTCAATTGTCCTCTTGAAAAAGCCGAATAATATACTTGTAAATATTGGAGTTGATAAAATGATACAACTTATAGGGGTAAAAAGTGAATGTGATATTGAAATAAGGCAGAAGTTCTCTATTGTATCGTCAAAATTAGAAGATAAATTAAAAAATGTTTATAAAATTACAGGAAACGTTTTAATTCTGAGTACTTGTAACAGAACAGAAATATATGTGGATTCTAATATACAAGGGGAAGAACTAATAAATGCTGTATTTGATGCTTTAGGTTGGAGCAAGGAACTTATTACATATACCTTCTATGCAAAGAATGAAGATGCTATTAAGCATTTAATGGAAGTAAGTTGTGGTTTCCATTCTAAAATTTTGGGAGAAGATCAAATTTTAGGACAAATTAAGGCTGCATATAATATGGCATTAAAAGTTAAGACTATAAAAGGACAGCTTCAGAGGCTATTTCAGAATGCAATAACCTGTGGTAAGAAGTTTAAGCATGACTGTGAAATGTATAAAATACCTGTATCTGTACCATCAATAGCTGTTAAAGAGGCAGAAAAGAGAAAAATAAAAAGGTATATGGTAATTGGGTTTGGAGAAATAGGAAAGCTTGTCCTAAAATATTTAGCTGGCTTGAATACTGAAATTGTATATATTGTAGTACGTGATTTGAATAAAGTTAAAGATTTATATGAAGATTGTAATTGGATTAAGTTTATAACTTTTAAAGAAAGAAAAGCTTATTATAGCAATGTGGATTGTATTATAAGTTGTACTTCTGCACCTCATGCTATAATTTATAAAGAAGAACTTCCTAAAAAGGAATTCCTCATATTTGATCTTGCAGTACCTAAAGATATAGATGCAGGTGTATTAACTCTTTCAGGTGTAAAAGTATATGACATAGATAATATAAGCAGTATTGATGAAAATAATAAGATTATGCGAAAAGAAAAAATGGAAAAGTACAGGTATATTATCCAAGAATATATAGATGAATTTATAAAATGGCAGTCTTTAGATGAGCTTTCACCGGAAATACAGAAGATGAAAAGTTTTGGAAGTGAAATATGTGAAAAGAGGATAGAGACTTTTAAAAATAAAAGGTATACCAAGGATAATGAATTACTCGTACAAACTATGATACAGAGCACAGCCAAAGTATATATAAATAGGGCTATAGATGCATTAAAAGAAGCAAAACTTCAAGGAAAAGAAGATGAATATTTAAAACTTATAAATAAAATATTCTGTTAATGATGAAGAAATGGAGATGTAAAACTTAATGAGAAATGATGATATATTTAATGAATCTAAATTATACATGCCAGGAGGAGTAAATAGTCCTGTTAGAGCATTTAAAGATGTGCCTTTGAATCCACCTGTTATAAAGAGGGGAAAAGGAGCTTATATTTATGATGAAGATGGTAATAAATACATAGATTTTGTATGTTCCTGGGGACCCATGATTTTGGGACACTGTGATGATGATGTGGTAAAGGCGATAAAGGATACAAGCGAAAATGCTATATCTTTTGGCGCTACTACAGAGCTTGAATTAGAGCTTGCAAAATATGTATGTACCACTTTAGATAATGTAGAAATGCTTAGAATGGTAAATTCAGGAACAGAAGCAACTATGAGTTCAGTAAAGCTTGCTAGGGGATATACTGGAAGAAATAAAATAATAAAATTTGCAGGCTGTTATCATGGACATTTTGATGATTTCTTAGTAGAAGCAGGTTCTGGAGTTATGACAGAAGGAATTCCAGGAAGCGCTGGAGTTCCTGAGGACAGTGTGAAAAATACTTTAATAGCTAAATATAATGATCTTTCCAGCGTAGAGAAAATTTTTGAGAAGCATGGCAAAGATATTGCAGCAATTATAGTAGAACCAGTAGCAGGAAATATGGGCGTAATTCCAGGAGATGTCAGCTTTTTAAAGGGACTCCGCAGTATTTGTGATAAAAATGGAAGCTTGCTTATTTTTGATGAAGTAATGAGTGGATTTAGAGTAGCCTATAAGGGTGCCCAGAGCATTTATGGAATAAAACCGGATATAACTACTTTTGCAAAAATTATAGGTGGAGGTCTTCCTTGTGGTGCCTATGGTGGAAGAAAAGAAATAATGGAAAAACTCTCGCCAATGGGGCCTGTCTATCAGGCAGGAACAATGTCCGGAAATCCTCTTGTAATGGCTTCAGGAATTGCAACTTTAAAGAAAATGCACGACAATCCTGAGTACTATGCTCATCTTGAAAAATTGGGTGCAAAATTGGAACAGGGGATAAAGGACATAGCAAAAAAGAAAGGCATAAATGTTGTAGTAAATAGGTGCGGAGCAATGTTTTCTATATTCTTTACTAAAGATTCGAAAGTTAGAAATTATGAAGATGCTAAAAAATGTGATACTGCTCTTTTTGCAAAGTATTTTCAGCATATGATAAGCAAAGGCATATATATTGCTCCTTCTCAATTTGAAGCTGTATTCTTAAATGTAAAGCATACTGAAGAGGACATTGATAAATTTTTAGAGGCATTCAGCACATTTGAAGTCTAGAGTGTAGATTACTAAACAAAAAATAAATTTATGTTCCAAATATTTTTACAAACACAAACATGTTAAATATTTTGATAAGTCTAAGTAACTAATTTACAATTCAAGATGCACAATTCACAATTAAGGATGATTTTCTTCCGTTAAAACTTTAGAAAATCTACTGAAATTGTGAATTGTGAACTGACTATTAAGGATTATATGCAAAATATTTAAAAGAGCTTCATTATTGTAAAAATATGCCTGCGTATAAGTTTATTTTTAAGTTAGAAACTAAACCCTACAGTGTGCAAATTAAAAACAAATTTGCACACACCAATAGATTATTAGTAACTCAATTTCTGTTTTTACCTCATTGCCATTTTTGTAAGAACCAATTCCTACAATTGCAGAAGAAAATATTTTAGCTTTACCGCGTCTCTTTTTCAAATCAACTAAATTAATCTTGCTATAAGTACTATCAGATGTGAAGCAGGCACTAATATTAATTGTGCTAATATACTTCCGATAATCAATCCGCCAACAATAAAAATTATGCAGCGGTTAAATTCCAATTCTGTACGTTCTCCTCTTATCACATCATCGGTCATCATAGATAAATATGGATCAATAAATATAAACATGAATATTGTTGAAATACTGTTAATTACAGATGCTAAAGTGCTGCAAGTAGTTCTTAAATTAGGACTTAAGCATCCTGCATATAATGATGATAAAATACTTACACTAGATATAGAAAATGCAATAATGTTTAGTAAAATTATCTTTTTAGGAGTTTTTCTAAAGTTCCTTAATTCAGATAAATTTTCTCTTTTAGGAATTGAAATACTATTTTTAAACTGCTCAATTCCTGATTTTGAAAATGCATGAAACATCAATCTAGGTAAGGACCTGTAAACACTAAATGATATAACCAATTTGCTAAATACTTTTATAAAAGTTGGCATTAAAATTGCACCAGCTATTGTGGCTAACGTAATAGAAAAAACTATCCATCTAAAAATATACAGTAAGTTACTAGAATGACCTGTATTTATACCATTTTCAATAGTTTTTGCCAACAATGGAGCTTGAATAGTATTAGCTGTTCTTTGTATAAGTATAAAAACATTAAATACAGCAAAAGATACTGCAATTCTACCAGTTTTTATTCCCACAATTCTAGTAGAATATGCTAATGTTCCTATAACATAAATAATAAAAGTTAGCATAAAAACTAAACATACCTGTATTGTCATTTTTCTTACCGCCTTATGGCTTCATTAGTTTATATTTATTTCATAAATTTGTATATGCAAATTATATCACAATTTTAATTCTGATAGGAACTTATAAGATGAAAATTTCAAATCATACAAGGAAACATGCTGACAAAATTGAAATCACACTTAAAAACTTTTTTTATAAGTCTTAGTGAGGCATTTTAGAAAATCTTAGAAGCTTATATATGTCTGAGGTACGAGTTTATATAAGTTTCTTTAGATTTTCAAAATGCCGAGCTTTAGACTTATAAACAGAGTTCTTGGCATCAGATGGAGTTTTAATTCCACCTG
>DAIMMR010000360.1:0-4151 GCA_036720575.1 Clostridium sp. | reverse complement strand
AATTTTTATCTATATTATAGGAATTTCCTCGCTTAATATCCTTAACATATATCTTGCTTTCTTTATAAACAATTATCCTATTGTTGTCTAAATCAAATCTCTCTCCATATCTACTGTCATAAAATTGCTTTCCATTGTAATTTATCTGCTGTTTATCATTTTTTATTAAAATATTTACATTGCAGCTGTAGCTGCTCAAATTCTTTAAATAATAAATTATTTTCTCTGTATTTTGAGGGTCTTTACCACAAGATGAAAAAATTACGCTTAAAATAAAAAACATAATTCCTAATATTAGTAGTCTTTTTCTCACTTCGTTCCTCCAGTTTTCACAGCTTTTTACTACTAATCTATTCTATTATGTTTTTCTATATTACTTTTTTATGAAATAATTATATGAAAATAAGACTATTCTGTTAATTTTTTTATTGAAAAAGGCAATTGATTCAAAACATGACTGGCATTTACAGAATACATATCTTTCGATAATTCTTCTCCCACATATCCATGTATAAATGCAGCAATAGAAGCTGCTTCAAAAGGGTCTTGTTTTTGTGCAGAAAAAGAAGCTATAATTCCCGTTAGACAATCTCCCATGCCACCTGAAGCCATAGCTGAATTTCCTGTAGAATTTATGGCAACTGAGTTTCCATCTGTAATAACCGTGTTATATCCTTTTAAAAGTACAATTACATTATACTCCTTAGCAAAGTCTTTGGCTACTTTAATTCTATTTTCCCTTATATATTCAATTTCTAAGCCGGTAATTCTAGACATTTCCCCCAAATGAGGGGTTAAAATTACATTACATTTTTTCTCTTTTAAAATATGAAGATTTCCACTTAAAACATTAATTCCATCTGCATCTATTACTACCGTTTTTCTGAAAGTAGTAATAACTTTTTTCACCAAGTTTAAAGTACTATCATTAGCTCCCATACCTGGTCCTATAGCAATAGCATCGCTTTTTTCTATAGCCTTTTGTAATTTTAGATTTTCTTCCAAATCAATAGTCATACCTTCAACAAGCTTTTCACTAAGTATAGGTTGTATATCTTTATAACATCCTAAAGTAACAAGTCCTGCACCGCTTCTTACTGCTCCCTGAGTACATATATAAGCTGCTCCTGTAAATCCTCTAGATCCAGCTATAACAAGTACCCTTCCATAATCTCCTTTATGACTAAACTTATCTCTAATTTTTAGTTTTCCTTTTATAAAATCTTGATCCATTATAAATTCAGATCCAGAAAATTTTTCAACAGCTAAATTTGGAATTCCTATGTCCTCTACTATCACTTCACCTGTAAATTTATCACTTCCATATTTTAAAAATCCCATTTTATATAGCTGAAAAGTAATAGTTTTATTAGCTCTCACACAGTTGCCCATAACATTTCCAGTATCGCCATTAAGCCCTGAGGGAATATCTATAGAAATAACATAACTGCCATACTCATTAATAAGGGTTATTACAGAATCTTGTATTCCCATTATATTTCTAGAAATTCCTGTTCCAAACAAAGCATCTATAGTAACATCACTTTCTTTTATACACTCTTTAAGTTTTACAAGACCTTCTTCTGAATCTACTACATTCAAATTAATTCTTAAATTTTTTAAAATATTGTAATTTATGCTGCAATCTTCACTCATTCCACTTTCTTTTCCAACTAAAAATACATGAACTTTTTTGTTTAAATTATAAAGATGTCTTGCTACGGCAAAGCCATCTCCGCCATTGTTTCCCTTTGTACAAATTATGCAAAAAGAATCACATTTTTTCAAATCTATGTTTTTCACTACCTTTAGTGCTGCATTTTCCATAAGTACAATCCCTGGTATTTTTAATTCATTTATACTGTACCCATCTACAGCTCTAGCTGTTTTTACAGTCGCTATCTTCAACTTCATCTACCTCCATTACGGCATAGGCTATAGCATTATCCATTCCATGAGATATACTGAGATGAATCTTGTAATTCCCACATTTATTAGCTATTAACTTTGCCTTTCCCTTTAATACTACAATTGGTTTACCTAACGCAGTTCTATCTACTTCTATATCTTTAAAATCAAAACCACTAAATCCAGTTCCTAGCGCCTTTACTATAGCTTCCTTAGCAGCAAACCTTCCCGCTATAAATTCAGGTCTTAAATTTTTATTTTTAAGATATTCTACTTCATTTTTGCTAAAAATTCTATCTATAAAATTTGAATGTTTACTAACAGCCTGTTCTATTCTCCTGATTTCAACTATATCAACTCCAACCCCAAATATCAAAATATAACACCTCCAATTTTAATATCTTTAATTATACATCTATTATACCTATATTATATTAATTTTTTAATATAGGTATAATAGATATATTAATTTTTTATATAAAAAAAAGAGGATTTCTCCTCTTTTCTATTAAATTAATATGCTGCATAATTTTTTTGGTTGTCAAAATCCATAATGTAGTCATCTACATAATCACCTATTACATCAACAAGGTGTAGCGGTGAAACTTTATTGTCATATAGTAATTTAAGTAAATTATGTACTTTATACCTTTCAGGACTTATATTTTCAATACTATCTCTTTGCACATTTATCAATTTTCCATCTAATATATCCTGTCTCTCAACTTCAATTCCATAAGCCTGCACCTCTTCAACATCCTTATGGGAATATGAAATAGCTATTTTCCCTTTAAGTAATCTATAAAAGTATACATACTCAATTTGTTTTACTTTCTCATTACTAATAAAATTCTCCATTATCATAAATTCTCTCCCCCCATAACATAGCTCATTATTGTCTTAAAAATATATTAGCATACACAGAGAAAAAAATGTGTCACTTCCTGATTAGCTTTCCTTAGAAATTATCCCTTATATATGACAATAAAAATCTATTGCTCACTTATCTTAAAGGCATATATATTTTTATCCTATTTACTAACAATTTTTATTAAATGATCCTGTCGAAAGCTCATCTATTTTGACTATCTATTTTTAAACTTATCTGCAAAATCTATGTTTACCTATAATTTTAATAAGAGGTCTCGACCATATCCATGAGCTTGTTGCTGTAGAGGGATTAAAATAGTATATTGCTCCTCCTGAAGGATCCCATCCATTTAAAGCATCTCTTGCTGCATTTATAGAGCTCTGTTTCATATTTGCATGTATTTGTCCATCCACCACAGCAGTAAAAGCTCCTGGTTGATATATAACTCCTGCTACAGTAGATGGAAACCTAGGGTCTCTAGTCCTATTTAGTATTACAGCTCCTACTGCTACCTGTCCTTCATAAGGTTCTCCCCTAGCCTCTCCATTTATCAATCTAGCTATTAATGTTACGTTTTGGCTGTTTCCACCAGTATTGTTTCCAGTATTTATTGCAAGGGCTGCTAAAGTTGCATCTCCAACTATACCATCAGACTTTAATCCATTTTTTGATTGAAAATATTTTACTGCAGTATAAGTTTGATACCCGTATACTCCATCTACACTGCCATTGTAATACCCCCAGCTTCTGAGTTTTTGCTGTATTTGTATTACCATATTTCCTCTTGAGCCATAGTAGTAGGCCACAGCTTTTACTGCATTATTATAGGGGAGCAAGAATAGAGAAGTTGATGCATATGTAAACACTATAGCAAGTATTAATACTAATTCTCTTTTAAATCTCATAATTCTCTTACCCATATGACCATCTCCTTTTAATGTTGGTTCTCCTAAATGTAGTCTGTACACAAACGAAGTAAAAAATACATAAAAAAACACTATCAATTTCACTTTAAATAAGTGGAATTGATAGTGTTTTTTATCCTACTTTTCTTAGCCTTTTTCTCCAATTTGGTATTAATATGTCTTCTACTAAGTCATTCATTATAACTATGCCACATAGCTTTTCTTCATCATCTATTACAGGTAATGAAATAAGATTATATTTTGAACACATCTCTATGGCTTCATCTATATTTTCCTTATGATTTATACTTACTACATCCTTCGTCATTATCGCCTTTAATGTATCTTCAGAATTTGACAATATCAAGTCCTTAAGAGACACCACACCTTCAAGCTGCTTTTGATCATTGATAATATATATATAATGTGATACCTCATCTTCCGGATTAATTTCTTTTAAAAACTCA
>DAIMMR010000359.1:0-4172 GCA_036720575.1 Clostridium sp. | reverse complement strand
ACATCTATGAGAAAGACTGTAAGATATAGGATGATTTCTAAACATGTAAATTCAATGTTTTTTTTGGAAGTATTTTTAATAAATAATCCTTTCTCTGCATCGTATAGCTTTAAAAGTCTTTTAAATATAAAGTCAGCATTGTCCTTAGACTTTATAATATTTGTGTACTTATATATAAGCATATAATTTATATAATTCAATGAATCATTTTCTACATCTGTTTCTCTTAAAGATTCAGCTAAGGTGTTGTCAGAATAAAATTTTTCAAATATGAGTTCTGATATATCGAGTATTAGATTTTTACAGGTCAAGTCTTTGGAATAACTGTAGAATATATTAAGACCAAAGCATAATTTTGTAAGTTCTTCAAAAGATAAATCATACAAGTCTTCTTTTAATTTTATAAGCATATTTAAAATGTCAAAAGAAAAATTTTTAAAGTCCTCCCTTTCTTCTCCTTCAAGTAAAGTGCTGCATTTGTAATAGGCAGCCATCAAAAGTGCCTGAGATGAAAATTTAAATTTTTTATTTTTATCTGCAAATTTTAAGTCTTCCATAAGGGAATCGTCTTCTAGTTTTTTATCTGTAAATACGCCTTCATTATTTCTAAAGTGCAGAGCATAAAATTTTAATTGATTTTTACAAAGGAATTCGTACAGTTTCCCTAAATTATAATTTTTTTTATCTATGTTGTTAAATAGATTGTAGTAATCAGAAAGTTCCAGTAAGCATAGAGTCATAAGTGTATTGCTATCTATGTTTATTTCTTTTTTAAATTTATCTTGGTTCCAGCATAGCTTATTGTCCATGTTTATGAGAACAGGGTTTGCTTTCCTATAAATACATATAAGTGGAGAAACACCTTTAAATGTGTTAATATCAAAGTTGGGTATGTTTTTTATATCAAGTTCTTTAACTGGAGTGGAAACTCCACATTCTGAGTGCAGAACAATTTCCTTTAAAGATTCTTTTGATAAATAAAACAGTTGATTTTTGATGTTAGCCGGGTTTACCTTATTAATTCTCAAAAAAGGTCCTATATATTTCAAAATATTCACACCTACCATAAATTAATCCTTATATATATAATATGAGGTGAGATGTAAAATAGTGCTTGTTTATTTTTAGAAAGAAGGAATTTTTATGAAAGCTGGAAAATTAAATTGGGAAGATTTAAAAACTATAATAGATGAAAATAGGAAAGTAGTACGAGAAGATGTGAGAATAAGAAGCGGTATAGGAGAGGACTGCAGTGTAGTTAACTTTGGTGATATGGAGTGTGTTATGTCAACAGATCCTATTACAGGGGCTGGTGTAAATAGTGGAAAGCTTGCAGTTCATATAAATTGTAATGATATAGCATCTTGTGGAGTCGAGCCTGTTGGAGTTTTAGTTACGATTTTAGCTCCAGAAAGTAGTTCTTTAGAAGATATAAGAAGAATTATGGAAGAAATCAGTGAGGAAACGGAAAAGCTAAATGTGGAAATTTTAGGCGGACATACGGAAATAACAAGAGCTGTAAATAAAATGGTAATATCCTGTACTGTAATAGGAAAAGGAAAAAGTGGAGAAGCTGTAGCCACTTCGGGTGCAAAAGAAGGGGATGATATACTGGTAACAAAACATTTGTGCCTGGAAGGAACTAGTATTGTAGTAAATGACTACGAGGATAAATTAAAGAATATACTTACCCCTGAGGAAATAAAAGAGGCAAAAGGTTATATAAAATATATAAGTGTGGTAAAAGAGGGAATTTTATCAGCAAAATCAGGAGTGAATTCTATGCACGACATAACTGAAGGTGGAGTACTAGGAGCACTTTGGGAAGTTGCCAAGGCAAGTAAAGTGGGATTTAAAGTATATAAAAATAAGATGCCAATTACCAAAATAACAGAAAAGATATGTAATAAGTACGCAGTTGACCCTTTGAGGTTTATATCTTCAGGGAGTATGCTCATTACTACAAAAGATGGAAATAAACTCATTAAACTTTTAAAAAGCGAAAATATTAATGCATATATCATAGGTAAAATTACCAGGGAAAAGGGAATATTGGTTTGTGATGAATTTGAAAAAGAGGTTATACCCCCTAAAAGAGATGAGTTATTTGTACTAGAGGAAAAGTTGAAATAATTGATGTATAATTAGTAATATAGTTTTGATTTTGGAGGTAAAGTATGAGAATTGATGGTAGAAAATATGATCAGATTAGACCTATAAAAATAACAAGAGATTATACAAAATATGCAGAAGGATCAGTACTTATAGAAACAGGAGATACAAAGGTAATATGTACTGCTTCTATAGAAGATAGAGTACCTCCTTTCCTAAAAGGAAAAGGAGAAGGATGGATTACCTGTGAATACAATATGCTGCCCAGGGCTACTCAAGTTAGAAAAATTAGAGATATAACCAAAGGAAAAATTGATGGAAGGACAATGGAAATACAAAGAATAATAGGAAGAGCACTTAGATCTGTAGTGGACTTGAAAGCTATGGAAGAAAAAACTATATGGATTGACTGTGATGTAATTCAAGCAGACGGAGGAACTAGAACTGCTTCTATATCAGGAGCTTTTGTATCGCTAGTAGATGCTGTAAATAAACTTCATAAACGTACCCCTTTTACAGTTTATCCTATAAGAGATTTTGTCAGTGCTATAAGTGTGGGAATAGTAAATAATGTGAGAATGCTTGATTTATGCTATTTAGAAGATTCAAGAGCTCAAGTGGATATGAATATAGTAATGACGGATTCAGGAGAGTTTGTTGAAATACAGGGTACGGGAGAACAAAGCCCATTTACTAAAGATGATTTGCAGGAACTTTTACATTTAGGTGAAAAAGGAATAAAGAATATGATTCATGCCCAAAAAGAGAGTTTAAAAATGGATTCTCTATGGATAGGTACAGGAGGAAAATGATGAAAAAACTAGTAGTGGCAAGCAATAATTGTAATAAGATAAGAGAAATTAAGCAAATACTTTCCAAATATCCTATAGAAATTTTGTCTATGAAAGATATGAATTTAAATGTGGATATCTTAGAGGATGGAGAAACATTTTCAGAAAATGCCTATAAAAAAGCCAGTACTATATACCACATGCTGCAGGATAAGTGTATGGTTCTTGCAGATGATTCAGGATTAATGGTTAAAAGACTAAATGGGGCACCAGGAGTGCACTCTGCAAGGTTTGCAGGGGAACATGGAAATGACAAAAAAAACAATGAAAAGCTGTTAAAGCTTTTAGAAGGTATGAAGCCGCAAGATAGAGAAGCTAAGTTTGTATGTGCACTAGTACTTATAGTGGATTCAAAAAGGACATTTAAAGTTGAAGGCGAAGTAAAGGGCATAATATGTGATGAAGAGAGGGGAAATAATAAATTTGGCTATGATCCACTATTTTATGTGCCCAAATATCATAAAACCTTTGGAGAACTGCCTTATGAAATAAAAAATTCTATAAGTCATAGAGCTAATGCACTTAAAAAGTTAGAGGAGCAAATGAGGGACATTATGGAGGAGGTTTAGAATTTGCAAATAGGAGTAGTAAGTGACACACATAGATACAAGCAAATGGTAAAAAAAGTTATGCAGGTATTAAATCATATGGATTTGATTATTCATCTTGGAGACAATGTAGAAGATGTAAAAGAAATAGAGAAATTTTATCATGGTAACATTATAAACGTAAGGGGAAATTGTGACTTTACTGTAGATGTCCCTCCTGAAAGGATAGAAATCATAGAAGGTAAAAAATTTTTAATAACGCATGGGCATAGGTATGACGTTAAATACGATTTATCTAGGTTAAGATATAGGGCTTTAGAGGAAGAGGCAGATATAGTCTTATTTGGGCATACTCATGTATCTGAAATAGCCTATGAGGATGGTATATACTTTGTTAATCCAGGAAGTCCGTCTTTGCCTAGAAATGGTCTAAAAAGTGTTGCTATCATAAGTATAAATGATAAAATTATAAGGCCAGATATCATAGAATTATAAATAAAAATAAAAAAAGTAAAATAAGGTATTGACGAATTAGAATATATCGTGTAAAATAATTGATGTTGTCAGAAGTTACAAAAAAGATTTCATGATAAACAGGATGATTTCTTAATAACGGGGTGTGGCGCAGATGGGAGCGCGCGTGGTTTGGGACCATGAGGTC
>DAIMMR010000358.1:0-4176 GCA_036720575.1 Clostridium sp. | reverse complement strand
ATAAAAATATAGTATGAATTTAATTACTCCAACAAATACATAACCTGTTGGAGCAATTCATCTTTTAATATTTATTTTCAAACCCATAATTATAATTTAAACTTTTGTACAAGTTCATTAAGTTTTGGACACTAACTGCCTGAACTTGTGCGATCTTAGCTGCCTGTTCAACTCCCTGTGTTGTTTCATTTATACTCTCTTTTATAACAAATGCATGTTCTGAAGATTTCTGAGCTACTTCTGCCATGTTCTGTGCTGCTTCACTCACCTGATTCATTGTTGCAGTAAGTCCTTCTGACATAGACGCAATTTCTTCCGACATTTTACTTACAAATTCGGCCTCACTATAATATTGATTACCCATATTTCCAAAAGCTTTAAATTGTTTACCTACATCTCTATATACAAAATCCAATATATCATTGCTGTTCAATGACATGTTTTCAAATGCCTCATGAACTTTTGAAATAGTATCCTGAATACCAGTTGTTGCTTCTGAAGACTGCTCCGCAAGATTTCTTACTTCATCCGCAACTACAGCAAATCCTTTTCCTTTTTCTCCGGCTCTTGCTGCTTCTATTGCTGCATTTAATGCAAGTAAATTGGTCTGCTGCGCTATGCTCGATATCGTATCAGCCATAATTTTTATATTTTCTACTACTTTGCCATCTTCAACTGCCTTCAACATTTTTTGTCTTTTTTCATTATATACTTTTGTTGTTTGTTCGATTGCCTTGTTACCACTTTCCTGTACAGTTAAAGCATGCTCTTTTGACTGATTTGCACTATTACTTCCATTTAAAGATTTTTGTGAAAGCTCACTTATACTCGAATTAACCTCCTGGATAGATGCTGTAATTTCTTCAGTAGATGCACTTGTTTCTTGTACTCCAGATGCAATATTGTCCACAGCATTTTGCATGTTTTCAGTTTTAGAATAAAGCTCTTCAACAGTAGCAGATAATTCTTCGCTGGCTGCACTCATATCTTGAGAATTTTCCATTATATTCTAAATGAGATTTTTTATATTGTCTCTAGCATTTGTAAGCGCAGCTACAGTCTCTCCAAATTCGTCTTTTCTATTGAGCGAAGAATTATGTGATAAATCATAATTCTCTAGTTTATGTGCAAAATTGAGTATGTAATGAAGTACCTTGTTTATGTCATTTGATGTAAGTAATCCTATCAGTATTGCAAGAGTAATTCCAAAAATTATTAATATAGCCATTATTATACTTGATATGTTATATAATTTTATATCATTTTGATTATCGTTTTTTGCATAATTGAGGTTTAAGCTTATTAAATCATTTAAACTTTTAGACATGTTTTCTCTCATAGTCGTAGCTTTACCTAGTAGTTCATTTTCCGCGGATTCGTAGTCTTTTTTTGAGGAAAAATTATCGATATTTTTAACTTCATCCTTATACTCTAAGATGTTGCCTAACGGCAAGTGCTATCCATCTCCCACCTAAGAGGTGAGAGAATTTCGCACAAAAAAGTTAAAACAACCCTTTTAGAGCGCAACTTAAGTATTGGCGGCGGTATGTGGGGAGGCGGTATGATGATGAATCAAATCGTTATTCAGGAAAGTGCAAAGAGCATTTTTGATGAATTTAAAATTGGATACAAAAAATATGAAGAAAATTACTATACAGCAGATTCCATTGAATGTGTTTCTGCGCTTACTTTGAATGCAGTACAATCTGGAGCAAGAATATTAAATTTGATTTCAGTAGAAGATGTAATCGTTAAGGATAAATGTATTTCAGGTCTAGTTATTAATTGGTCCGCTGTTGAAAAAAACAAGAATGCCTATTGATCCTATAATGATAGAATCAAAATATGTTCTTGATGCTACCGGACATGATGCATCAGTTGTCAATAAATTAGTAACCAGAATGGGAAACGTTTTAAACACTCCTAATGGAACTTTGGAAGGCGAAAAGCCAATGTGGGCAGACCGCGGAGAAGAACAAGTGGTTGAAAATACTCGTGAAGTTTACCATGGTCTCTATGTATCTGGTATGGCTGCCAATGCAACTTTTGGTGGTCAAAGAATGGGACCAATTTTTGGAGGTATGTTAATTTCAGGACAGAAAGTTGCCCAGGAATTAATAAAGAGAATAAAAAACTGTTAACATTTTATAACAAGCTTAATCTATAGTAAATGGAAATATATACTATTCATTAAAAGTAGAAAATAGCCCTAAATTATGATATATTGTTAATAAATTATTTCACAAAATTATGAGAGAAGGGATTATAAATGGAAAAGATTTTTCAATCATTAATTAATACTGCACCAGTCATAAGTGAAGCACTTGAAGGAAATACAGTTATCACAATTTGGGATAAAGAAAAATGTATATATGCTCTAGACAGTAAAAATAAAAAATCTACTGTAAAAGTCGGTGATAGGTCTGATATGCATCTTATTAAAAATATTGGTGCCAATGATACCATTTTTAATAAAAAAGAAACATTTAGAACTATATTTAATAAAACTGAACATGGTATAGATGCTAAAGTTACCATAATTCCTGCAATTAATAAAAATGGCCAAGTTGTTGGGGTATTAATTTTATCAACAGATATAGAAAACTCCATAAAAATTAAAAAGTCCACATCAGAATTAAAGAGTTCTCTTCAAGAAACAAGCTCAAGTATATCAGAAATTACTAACGATGCTGTTAAATTGTCTGAAAAGTTAAATTATATTATAAAAAATACTGAAGTAACAAAAAAATTAATAATTGAAAGCAATGAGGCTATTAATTTAATTGAAAGCATCTCAAAGCAATCTAATCTTCTTGGACTTAATGCTGCAATAGAGTCTTCAAGAGCTGGAGAATACGGAAAAGGGTTCTCCGTAGTAGCAGGAGAAATGAGAAAATTGGCATCAAATAGCAGTGAATCTTCCAAAAAGATCTCCTCGGCACTTGCTGAAATGAACAACAATATGAAAGTAATAATAGATACTATAGATGAATTAGGCCAAATAGCCACAACTCAAGCCGCTTCATTAGAAGAAGTATCTGCAGCAGTAACACAAATTACTGAAAATTCACAGATATTAGTTGATACTATAAATTTACATTAATATAAGTTGAAAAACCTGATTTAACTTTTTCTCAATTTTGTGTTAATTAATAATGCATCGCCTTTATATAGTATAAGGTGATGCATTATACATAAAATACCATCTGCTGCCAAAAACTCTGTTTATCAGGAACTATAACATAACTATCAAATAATTCTTACCATTACAACTCCATTGATTGCCTTAATTTTTTCCAATACCTCGGAAGTTACATTTCCATCAACATCTATTATGTTGTACGCAATTTTTCCCTTATGACTATTTAACAGACTGGCAATATTTATTTCATTTTGTGCTAATATAGTTGTTACCTGTCCAACCATATTAGGAACATTGATATTTCCAACTAAGAGCCTTATGTGACCTTTATATTCTAGATCACAATTTGGGAAATTTACTGAATTTTTAATAGTACCTCTTTCAAGAAAATTTCTAAGTTCATCTATTGCCATAGCTGCACAATTTTCCTCTGATTCAGGTGTTGAAGCTCCTAAATGAGGAATTGTAATAATATTATCATTTTCTATTAATTCATCCTCCGGGAAATCTGTAACATAGCAGCTTACAGTGCCATCTTCTATTGCTTCAAGTAAATCTTTATTTACAACTAGTCCACCTCTTGCTATGTTTATTATTTTCATACCTTTTTTCATAATTGCAAACTTCTCTTTATTAAGCATACCTTTTGTATTATTATTTAGTGGAACATGAATAGTAATATAATCTGCTTCAGCAAGTAAGTTATCAAAATTCGTCTCTTTTTCTACCTTTCGAGAAAGATTCCATGCTGAATCTACAGATATGTATGGGTCATACCCTATTACCTCCATACCAAGTGCAAGTGCATCATTGGCAACTGCTGCGCCTATAGCACCAAGCCCTATAATTCCCAGCTTTTTTCCTTTAATTTCTGGGCCTTGAAACTGGCTTTTGGATTTCTCCACTAACTTTACAACATCTTCACCTTTTCCTTTAAGAGACTTAGTCCAATTTATTCCTCTATATATCTTTCGTGAAGAAAGAAAGAGAGATGCTAAAACTAACTCTTTAACACCATTTGCATTAGCTCCTGG
>DAIMMR010000017.1:0-25868 GCA_036720575.1 Clostridium sp. | reverse complement strand
ATACAGTCGTCAAATCTATTGTTTAGCGAAATAAACAAGCGTTCGGGGGAGCATTCACAGTTTTTTATATGCATTAAGTTTTAAATAGCTTTTTTAGATATTCATGAATAATGTGTAGTATACAGGCGAAAGGGTGGACATGCTTCTAATATTCGACTCAGATGTGAGTATTATGTAAAAATTGCTTATATGGCCGGCATTACAAGGCAAGTCCACCCTACGTAAATTTAATATAGCTATATAAAATAACACTATACTTTTTGGATAAAATTCAATTAGTAAAAAGCGGATAACATTAACATAGGTAATTGCCTAAATTATTGCTTATCGTAAGAATTTCCTACTACAGCCAATTGTGTAGTTTTACCGCCAGATTTATTATCAACATCAACTAGTCCAATAGGGTACCCATATAAACTTACGGTATCACCATTTTTTAAATTATTGGTAGATCCAACAAAAAACATATCTGTTATTGTACCGTCATCACTTGTAATTACAATTTGACCTGCATCACTGCCACCTAAGTTTTTTGACCAGTCACTTCCAGGGGCATACTCCTGTATATCGCCAATTTCCCCTGTTATCTTTACCACCTTACCGTAATATTTAAAAGGAGATTTTGCAACAGACGCAGGGTCAGGCATAGTAGCATTTGATCTCAAATCTGAATTTGATTTTATTAAGTTAACTGCAGTAGTCATATTATCATTTTTTTCAATATCAGTTTCAGTTGTGTTCCATTCAGTTTTTGCATTTTTACTTTCTGCAGTTTCAGTAGAATTTTTTGATGCAGTAGATGTATTAGAATCATTATTACTTAAAGCTGACGAAATAATTAAAATAATTGTCATAATTCCAATACATATTCCAACCTTTTTTATAAAACTCATTTTTAATTTCGCACCGCAGTAAGGGCAAACCTTTGCAGATTTAGCCACCTCTTTAGAGCATACTTTACATATTTTCATTTTTGACATGATTTTAACCACCTTTTTATTTTATTTTCTTCCTATTCCACACAATGACAATATAAGCCAGAGAGGGATGGTGATCCATCCTAAAAATAAAGCGAAGAATATTTTGCTAAATATAAAATTAGAAGCTGTTGTTATCTCAAGATAGCTCATACCTAATAAGTGAATTTTTATATAGTTTATTGACTCACATCCCAACCATAAATAAATTATTAACAACAATATTCCCATTTTTTTTACCTCCATCTATAATTTTTACCTTTTGTAAAGATTATGTATGTAGTTTACACTTTACAAAGGGTGCAGAAAATCCATTTGAGTTCCCAATTTAAAATTAAAAAAAGGAACTCAATTTAATTGTAGAAATATATGCTAAAGAATATAATTAGTTAAAAAAAGGCGGTGTGAATGTTATGGATATGAATGATGCTATGAATATGAGTGAAGAGGAATTTATGGATTATATGATTGAAGATTATAAGAAAAGACCTTCTTATGAAGAAATGGTTAAAAATACTGGAAAAACAGAAGAAGAGTTAGTTAAAGAAATAAACACCTATAATGTTAAGCTTTTAAATCTGGCCAATAAGTATGAATTGTCACTTAAAAATAAAGTTGTATTTATACTTAAACTTACTAATTTAGACGAGAATAAAGAGAGTATAATGCCGCTTTTATCATGCTTTATATGTAAGCCGGACTATATATTTAATATAGGAAATAGGAAAGTATCTGTTAAAAATCATAAAAGGATAATGGAATACTTGCAATTAAAAAAAGATATTTGTACCTTTGAAAGGTATTATTCAAATATAAGTGTAAATAAAGAGAAATATGAAGGCTTAATAAAAGAAGTTAAAATAAAAGTTAACACAAGTAAATTGGATATGACATCTAGTACTAAAGAATTATTATGCAAATTATATAATAAATACATTTCAAAAAAACAGCCTTTAATTGAAAACATAGAGCACATACATCAATTTGCTATGGGAAGCGAAGCAAGGCAAAACTTGTATCCACTTATTGTATTTAGAGCTTTCACCAAATATAAATCTTCCATAAGCAATAAAAACTTTTTAATAAATGAAAAAAATATAATGAATTATAAAGAGTATAGTGCTGTACAAAAATACAATGGGAAGAATTTTAAAGAGTACGAGAACTATATATACTTATTTCTAGAACTTGTAAATAAGTTTTCTAACATATGTGACGTAGAAGTATGCATGTATGGTTTTGAAAGAATTTGCAATCTTGTAAATTGGATTTTCGAAAATACTCTCCGCAGAGATATTTTTCATCATACTATTTATTCTCTTGTGCAATCCACCTATGGATCTATTTTTTATGAAAAATCAATATTTTGGGATACAAATGATGTAACTTTCGATGAATATGCTAAATTTAATGAAATTAATAGCAATAGCAATGATCATTTCTTGTCTAAAATACAAGGTAACTTATCAAAAGATAACAAAGAAGTTAAAGACTATTTAAATGAGTATATTAAAGGACCTAAGTATATTCAAGCTTATGTGACAGGCTTGGCAGGTAAATTATTTGACATGGATAAATATAGAGATAAACCAAATAACACGGAAGCATGTATATATTTGATGATTGAGGGAGAGCTGCAGGAAGGAGCAGACAAGTTGATAAAGGAAGAAATTATAAAATTTTTAAACTAATTGTATGAAGTTAGTGTTTTATTTAGGTACTTACGAAATTGAGTAATTTGTAGAATTATGGTATAATTATACAGAAATCAGGACAATTTATTAGAGAAAATTTATAATTAACTTTTTGGAGGAAAAATGGGTATGGAAATCAAAGATGATTTAGATAATTTTTTAAAAAAAGTGGATGATAAATCTGCTTTAAATATAATGTGGAATAATACAATTAATAGATACGCTAGCAACATTAATAAAGTGAAATTAATAGCACAACATGAAAAAATAAAAGATGAAGTAAGTAGTAAATTTATCCATAGATTAGATAATTTTATAGATAAATGTTCAAATCCGGAATTTCATATTGCATTTGTTGGTGCAATAAAAGCAGGTAAATCTACACTAATTAATTCGTTACTTGGATATAATCTGGCATCTACTTCTGTAACACCTGAAACTGCAGCATTAACAAAATTTAGAGCTTCGAAAAATAAAAATTACATAAAATTAACTTTTTATAATGATATTGAGTGGGACAACTTGTGGAATAGTGTAAAACAATCTAAGTCAGAAATATTTTTAGAAGAATTCAAAAGACTAGGCGCAGATAAAGAAAAAGATAGTTGGATTAATAAAGAAAAAACAGTAATAGAGTTTGATGATATGGAAGAATTAAAAAATGAGATAGAAAAATGGACATCTTCTAAAAAATCTACTCATTATTTTGTTAAAGAAGTTGAAGTTGGATTAAAAGATTTCTGTTTGCCAGGTGGTGTTATCTTTGTTGATACTCTAGGGTTAGATGATCCTGTAAAGTATAGATCAGATATTACTAGAAAATATATCGATAGGGCCAATGCAGTTCTAGTTTGTGTAAAGTCAGATGCTCTTACAGGTGGAGAATTGGCAACAATCTATAGTGTTTTCGCAAATGCTAGATATAATCCAGAAAAGATATATGTAATAGGAACACAATTAGACACATTAAATAGACCAGAACAGAATTGGAAAGAACAAAGAGAAGAATGGATAAAAATACTAGGTAGGAAAGATTGCTATAACAGTTTTCAATTAGCAGAAAAGAACATTGTAGCAGTGGCTGCTCATGTAAATAATCTTGTAAGAGAATATTCTAAAATAGAAGAAGATTCAGATGATTACTGGGACTTAGATTCTATCGCTAGAAAATTTAGAATAAAGAATGTAGAAGAAGGTCTAGATAAACTCAATCAATTTTCTAATATAGATAATTTAAAAGTTAAATTGAGAAATGAAATAATAGAAAAATACAAAAATTTGTTTTTAGAAGATTTAACTCAGGATTATGAAAGTGATAAAGAGGATATAATAGTAAAATTTAAAAATATAAGAGATAGACAAGAAGATATTTTAAAAGCAAGCAATGCTAATATTGAGGAAATTAGAAAAAAAAGAGAGGAAAGCTTAAAACAACTTGAAGAAAATAAGGCGGATGAAAAGGAAATGAAAAAGTTATTAAAGCAGATACAAGTTGCTACGTCAAGTAGAGCTGAACAGTTATTTAATACAATAAATGGGTTGTGGAGATGATATAATGTTACGTAAATTTCCAATATTTGCTCCTCCAAAGGGACCAACGTTGAAAACTATAAAATGGATTATGGAACTTATTGGTAAAGCTTTTGGCAGCAAATCAAGTGAAGTTATATCGAAAAAAGAGAAACTTGATGAAACTAAAGTTTCAGATGTTATAGATTATAACGAATTGATAAATGATTTTACTGAAGAAATAAAAGGTGATATGGAAAATGTAGAAAGCAAACTTTTAGATGAATGTACTGAATATTACGGTGAACTAATAACACTTGTAGAAGGGGTAGAACAAATTAAGAATATAAATTTACATAGCAAGTTTATAAAGAAAGATTTTGAAATTTTAAAAAGAAACATTAAAGGAAATTTAATGAAAAGTATTTATTCAAAAATTTCTTTAGATAATGATGATTTAAAAAACATATTAAAACTGCCTTCTGGTGAGATGAAGAAAACTAAAATTGATAATTTTAAAAAAGATTTAATAAAACAAGCCTTAAATGAATTTATTAGTGAAGTAAGAATTTCAATAGACGATTTTCAAAATTATATATCGGAAAAGTTAAATGAAGTACTTGAAGGTATAACTAACAATTATCAAATTTTATCCAAACAATTAATGATATTAGAAAATTCTAATGATA
The DNA here is from genome assembly GCA_036720575.1 of Clostridium sp. Lineage (GTDB taxonomy): Bacteria > Bacillota > Clostridia > Clostridiales > Clostridiaceae > Clostridium_B. The sequence continues at coordinate 20,999 of DAIMMR010000017.1, read as the reverse complement.
TAGAGGGCATAAAAAATATGATAGAAGAATCAAAAGTTAAATTGGTTTTAAGTAATGAAATATTAAGCACAGAAGGGATGTAATTATTATGGGTTTTTTTAAATTCATTGGCAGGTGTGTAGGAAAAGGAATAGAAAAGTTAGGAGATGCTACGGGAATTCCTATATTACAAAATATAGGAGGATGCATACAGGATGCTTGTGAAGATGTTTCTGAGTATACTTCTCAAACTGATTCCTATGATAAGGAAAAAGCTAGAGCTGAGGAAACGAAAAGGATTAATAGTATATTAGCAGATTTTTCTTTAAAATTAGAAAATAAAGCAGATGAAATTGAAAAAGCTGTAATTAGGGAAAGCCAAGTTTATTTTAAACAATTAATAGATGAATTGTTTAAATATAAAAAAGATACAGGTATAAATGTTAAGAGAATCCAAAAAAATATGAATAAGATAGAGAAGAAAGTAAAAGGCAATTTAAAAGCTTATATTTCTAAAAAAGTATCAATTGACGATGAAGAATGTTTAAAAGTATTAAAAATGGATGCAGGAGATAAAAAGGAAATTGCCATGAAGAAATTTTCTGAAAGAATATTACAAGAAGGGTTAAACAACTTGGCAGATGATATTAAATCTATAATAAAAGAACAAAACGTAGTAGTTAATGAAGTGATACAGGAAAAATTAGAAGATATGGAGTCCGGTTTAAATAAGAAAATAAGCGAATTTCAATTGTTAGAAAATAGTAAAGAAGCAACTGAAGAAGAAGTTAATAATTTAAAAAATAAACTTAATGCCAAGATTCAATTAAGTGAAGCTTGTATAAAAGTTTTTGATTAATGTAGAGGAGAATAAAAAATGAATTTTTGGAACTTGATAGGGCTTCCATGTAAAAAAGATATTGTAAACTTAAGTGACAGATTAGATAGTGTTGAAGCTTTGTTTACTAATAATGCTAGGTCTATTGTTAATGATATTAAAGAAGATAATTCTCGACAATTTAATGATATAAAGGAATGTGTGAATGAATTAATTGGTAAATTAGATAATAAAATTGACAATTTAAATGATAGTAATATAGAAAATAAAGAGATTATGAAGAATATTTTTAAACAAATGGATTCTAAATTATCAAATTTATATGGAAAAAATGAGGAGTATTCAACAGATGCAATAAAACATATGGAAGAAATTCAAAAGAAAGTCTATGCCATAAATGATTTAATTGTTGGAAATAAGGAAATACAATTATTAGGAGAAAAATTATCTGTAATCGAACAGATGATGAGGGTTTTATGGGTAAATGATATACTTGATACTTTAGAAAACCAGGAATCTAAAATAAGTATACATAAAAAATAATGTTTGATAAAATAGAAATGATTCTTTCTAGAGTTAGTTGAAAGCAAGTGAGGTTTATCGCTTAATTACATATTAAGTATACAAAAAAGAAGCCTATTTATAGCTTTTGATTATTTTTTTATCATGATTTATTATTAGTTCAGAAATAAATTAGCATCTATTAGAACATTTCGTTACGAATAAAATAACACTTTCAGATTGTTTTACTAACCCAAGCCATCCTTATGCTTGCTTTGATAAAAGCATGTATAAGGTGGACTAGCCCTGGGCTTGTCAAAGGCGCCAACCGTGCGTGAAAAATTCAATTTAATTAAATACTTTATGCGCAGCGGGAAGACCCTATAGGAATACACCAGCAGTACAGTTAAAATAGGAACTTCTTAGGATTTATTAAGGAAGCACTTTATCCGCAGGAAGCCTTCCTTTAATTTTTGCTTGAAAACTTAACTGTCATAAGGCTGACGAGGACTAAAAAAGTGCTGGTGCTTAAAGAAAATATACAGCGATTTATTATTTAAAAGTATATAGGGGAGAAGAAGATATATAGTAGTATTTCTATAATAATAATTTTTATAAATTTTTATCAGTGATAATAATAAAAGAATAGAATAATATAGATTACCTGTGTAGTTTAAAAACTAATATAATGATATATAAATAAAATAGATCAATGCAGTAAAATAATAGGAATAATAATATGTTCATGTTTGAATTATGTTGTTTATCCCATAGATATATGCTAATTTTATTTTGTGAAAAGTATAAAAGCTAGTTTTATAAAACTGCAGAAGACATATTTATTTAAATCATTATGTGAGGGCATTTACACAATTTTTGCCTTTGGACAAGCCTTTGTTTTGAACGCTGCAGGGGAGAGACTGTAATTTAGACAGTATATATTTCGATGATTATTGAGGTATAAAACAAGTGAAAAAGAAAGCGCTTGTCCAAAGCTTCCATGCGAGGGAATCCGAGCCTAGTATAAGACCGAGGAGCATTACTTCCTGGGTTTAGGGCGGAGCATCCCATTAAAATCAAAGCCACTGGCCAAGCTTTTTGTCTGAGTGCGGGAAGAGTTAAAGCTTGGCCAGTGCTACATAATTATAATGTTCGCATCACTAAGGTAGGGATAATAATCAAATGTACCCTCACATATTGTTTTAAACATTTCAATTTCATAATCTGATACTATTGAAATGTATTTTCTGTATATCAGGTTATGTTCATCTTTAAATGTAAATGTTTCTGTATCATCTGGTTTTAAGATACCAACAATGCTATCATCGTTTTTTTTCTTAAGCATAATAATTTGATATACAGAATTATATAGTTTGATATTTTTATCCTCATTACTTTCCATCCTATCCGAAGCAAGCATTATTTGATATTCTGGAAGGATACTTTCTGGCTCAACTTCTATATAGTAATAATGATTTATCGGATTCTTAAGTCTTTTATAATCCTCTTCGTTTTTAAATGCCATATATGTTTTTGGATTATACATACGATGCTTTGTATAATTACAATCATACGATGCATAATAATTTTCAATATACGTTCGTGAAGCATCCAATATATTTTTACAAAAGTTCAAATCTGACAATATGGTAGTTAAAACTTCCTTTTTAATGTGAACTCGTCCATCTTTACTAAAGCAAGGGATGATAACTTCACCTTGTATGCTAAATAAGTCGAATTCATTTTGTACATATATTTGATAGCGATGTTTCAATGTATTATTAAAATCTGAAATATACAAATATTCATCAGTATTTAGTAAGTTAAGAAAATCTGAAATAAATTGACCTGAATATTCGGCAAAATTTGGTAGCTTCTTAATTACGTTTACTAATGACGCTTTTTTTATGGCTAGAGCTTTTTCACCTAAAAGACTTGAATTTATCCACTGAGCAAATGTATCAAAGAAATTATGCAGTAAACCCATAATTTCCATTGCAAGTTTATCCAATGCAGTAGTCAAGTCAATTTCAATGCCAAAGAAATCAACGACATCTCGCCTTGCTTTAAAAGTACCTTTTCCTTTTTTAAAGGCATCCTCATAAACTTTTTTTACAACTGTAGACTCTGTTTCAAGATATCTAGTTACAAGATTGCTTAATGCATTATAACTGATTTCAGCCGATACAAGTTTATAACGACATGAATCATAAAACTGATACGAATCAGCTAACTTTTTATCTTTTAACAATTTCAAAAATTCTAAGTCTGTCATATATGGTTACCTCCAGCATGGTGGTATTTATAAATAAACTTACTACTCGTAAAATTTTAAGTTTATTTATCTAATCTAAATAAATTATAACATATTTTGCATACCCCATTATTCAATTTTTAAAGATCAATTTGCCTATTTACGTCAAATAGATTTGATTTTGTGAATATTAGGTAAAGGATTTAAATCAATACTCTATGACCAGGTGAAAAACTATATGTTAATTAATGTATGATTATATGATAGATATTTTAAAATTTACTATAATACTTCTAGCACCCTTATTATTAATATCATTAACCTGTTTATTCCTTCCTGTATGGCTTGGAGAAATATTTTTTATAATAAACTTACTGGGAAGTGCAGGGGATATATATGTCACTGTATCTCCTTAAATATGATAAGAATGCAAAAATTATAGATAAACCCTATGGTTTTGATGTGATAGTATAAAGAAGGTTGGCGTCATTTTTATGATACCAACCTTCTTTATACTGGTATTAATTTATCCAAACAACTTATTCCATGTATTAACTCCAACAATACCATCAACTGCAAGTCCGCTGTCTCTCTGAAAACTCTCTACAGCCTCCAGGGTACCCCCTCCAAAGAATCCATCAGCACCGCATCTTCCAACACTGTAACCTCTGCTCATAAGCTTTTCTTGAACAGCCTTTACATTACTGTCCTCCAAATCAGGATTCATTCTTATAAGATATCCTGGATAAACTAACCTACCGCTGCTTCCTGAAGCCTCATTTCTTATTCTGTCCAGCGGAAAATTCTTTCCGGGACAGTCTGTAGAATAAAGCTCCCTATGTCCGTATACTTTACTTATTCCATATTTACTTAACATGGAGCGGGTTAATTCTAATAAGGCACTGTAATGTGCTTGACTCATAACTTCACCATTGAAATCACCTTCAGCACATATTCCTATGGATCTGAAATTATATCCTGGACAGTGGGCACCTACAGCATTCTCATTTCTTCCGGTGTATACAGTACCGTCTTTCCTCACAAGATAGTGATAACCGCAGCCGCACCATCCATTTTCAAGATGCCACCTGTGGATATCTTCTATGCTGCACACTTTTGCACCTGCATGATGGAGCACGACTACTTCTGGATTATTGCCCCAGCTCAAATTGCTCCTAAAGCTCAAATTAGAATTTACTATATTCAAAATGCCACCCCCTAAATTTAAAGGCCCTGCACATCTGCAGGACCTTTATGATCTATTTCATTTCAAATTCTTTTGAGTCTGTTGTTACAACCTTAGCATCCTTTTTGCCAACTAATGCACCGTTCTTAGTAACAAATATTTTCTTTGCAATTATAAGATCCATGAGAGATGTAACCTGTTCTTGGGTAACTGAAGGCTGTCCATTTGCATCTTCTTTTACGTTGTCCACACTCAGGGAAAAATATTTGCCTTCTTCCTCGGTAGTAAACCTCATATTAAGTCTGTTTGCCATTTAAACTCCTCCTTTCCTGATTTTTGCCCACTCACTAGGCATTAGTAATTACAGTGTTGTCCACTTTTTGAATCTCATTTACAGGATAAGTCAGTATGTCACCTACAGCTTTTACTACATCATATACATCCTGATCTGCTGCATCCATTGCAATTTTGCCAAGTGTAACTTTCTTAAGTATCTCTTTACCCTGTTTGTTAAGCCCTGTCTTTTCTACAATAGAAAGCGTACTTGAAAGCTTTGTTGACTTTGCTGCCATAGCAATTCTCCCCTTTCTTTAACTTTTACTTATATATATGCCTTTCTTAAAATTAGTGCAGAAAAAAAGAAATAGGCTTTTACCTATTTCTTCTCCTGGTTTTTTATAACGGCTGATATATCTTCTCTTAAGTCTTCAATAGATTTGACTAAAAGGTCAATCTTATTTTCAAATCTTATGAGCAGGTATATACTAACTGCTATTGGGAACCCTACGGTGCTGATTAAACTAACCAGCTGGTCATACATAAATATCACCCTCCCTCTTGCCATTATAAATATATATGCTATTTCAGATATTTTTTCAGTTTATTTAGGGCAGATTTTTTTATTTCTATAGCATGTCTATATTTTATGTTAAGTATATCAGCGGTTTCCTTGAGTGTCCTGCCTTCCATGTACACGGATTTAATTATTTTTATTTCTATATCCTGAAGGTTGCAAAGTGCAAGTTTTATCTTTTCTGCCTGATCAAATGCAATAACTTCATCTTCAAGGGTAAAGTCATAGGGCTGAATTGACAGCACCACTTCATCCTGTACTTCTCTAAAGTGCTTTATCTGGCCTTTTAAAAGGGCATTGAAGTTATTTACTATGGAATTTGTACAGTAAGTTGTAAAAGAGCCTTTTCCAATTTTGTAGAGTTTTACTGCTTTTATTACAGAAAGATACCCATGCTGCACTAGATCCTCAAAGTCATAGGAAGGAATATTGTATTTGCATGCTTTTTTTATTATGAAGCAGCTGAATTTTGCAATGATAGAATCCATGGAGTTTTTGTCGCCGGATTTGGCTTTTCTAACAAGCTCTTCTATGGTAACCACCGCCTTTTTATTTGATTATACAGGTAAAAGGGCAGTGGCTGATCATTTTTTGACATAATGGAAAACATCAATTATACAGTAAAAAAACACTATTTAATTGACCTTATCTTGGTAATCAAAATAATTATCTTTATTCATAGATCTAGAGCTTAGATATATAAAATTTCCACTATCTAAATCAAACTTCCATGAATGTATATAAAACATCCATGTGCCACTCATATCATAAGAAGATGTTTCAAATGCATTATCTTCTGTCTGATTAAAGAAGAGACTTTTAGAATTAAATGTTACAATATCATCATTATCAGAATCATAGTCATTTGAACCTATAAATTTTGCTAGATTGAGTTTCCCATCTTTTATATAATATACTCTTACAAAAGATCCATTACTTGATGCAGGTAACCCTATTAGAAGCAAATCTGGATTCCCAGTCTGGGAATTTTGGTGAACTCTTACTAATTTTCTACTTGAGTTTAGTACAATTTTATTATCTTCTGAATAAAAAGGATTATTTATATTATTACTAATAATATTATCATATATATCAGGTGTATCTTCACCTTGCTTTGCTACTGCTATTTTAAAATGGCCTTTAACTAATGTATCTCCGTCTGATGCACCAGCCCATACACTATTCCAATCAGCGTCTGGATCAAATGATGCGGTTTTTGTCTGTATATCATCACTATATATAAATACAGAATAATTTTCCTCGTTGTTGTCTTTCATATTAAGGTTATAAACACTTTTGTTCTTTATTATATCTAACTCACTTATGGTGCCTTTTAATATGTCTTCACACATGTTGCTTATTGCTCCAGTACCGCCAAGCAAAATTAAATTTTTGTATCCAGTAGTATCTAAATACTTTTTCTGGCTTGATATATCCTGTCCATCTGTAAGTATTATAGGTGCATTTTTCTGTGCAGCTACAGCACTTCCTGATAATGCATCAGGAAAGTTTTTTCCACTCGTAATCACTGCTGTATCTGAATCCATACTGAAATATTTGCTTATATCTAACGATGTATCATATCTAGTAGATCCGCCTATTCTAACTATATTGTTGTCTCCCAATTGTGGAACTGTATTTTCTATTTGAGATATTATGTTATTACTTAAAGATCCCTCTCCACCTATTAAATAAACTTGAGATGGTTGAATATCCTTAATTTTTTGTTTAATTTCATCAGATAAATTTGAGGAATTACTCATTAAAATAGGATATCCTTTTGAGGTTGCAATACTTGAAACGCTGAGGGCATCTGCAAAACCATAGCCATTAGTTATTACTACAGGTGTTCCTTTTTGGACGTTTAATGTATCAACTATTTTTTTATTGGTATCAAATCTATCCGCTCCTCCCAATCTTGTAATGTTTTTACAGCCTAGATTTTTGATGTAATTTACATATTCTTCACTTACAGAAGCACCTTGTCCTAATATATATACATTTCCATCATAATTAAAATGATTTTTTAAGTATTCTATAGAATCCATGCTGTTTGTAAGTTCTTTATCAACTAATAGTATAGGAGCGTTTAATTTCTTAGAAAGAACACTTCCTGCAAGTGCATCTGGGAAGTTATTACCACTAGCTATAATCACAGTGTCAACCTTGTCGTTATTAAATTTGTCACATATATTTATACAAGTTTCATATCTAGTATTACCGTATATTCTAGTAACATCATATTTTGTTGATGAGTCTGCTGCAAGTACATTATGAAAAGAAGATAGACATAAAAAACCTACCGCAGCTGCAACCACTTTTTTTAATTTTTTATACACATTAAGTTCCCCCTATTATATTAAGATATTGTAAATATTCTATAAATATAAATTTTTTCCTGCATTATGGCATAGAGTATATTATTTATATCCTATTGGGTAGCTTAATCACATAGACATGAAAAGTATAAATTATCCATCACCCCATCCAAGCAGCTGCCTCTCAAGCTCCTTAAAATCATACTGCCTGCACTTTCCCCCCTGATCACGTATATTCTTATACCTCTTAACATCATTAGCAGTCTTCAATCCTTTCCTTCTCCAGCTCTGCAGTATTCTACCAACGTAGTTTATATTCCTGGCATTGTACTTTAAAGCCTCCTCAACTGCTAAAATAATCACATCACAATCTATAACACCGCTCCACATACGCAGTTTTTCCCTCTCGGCTTCCCCTACAGGGTGTATGTTCTCCTCAAAAAATGCCAGCACAGTACTATAACCCTTAAAAGGTGTCACTTCACCTGCACTCTTATTACTCCTTACTTCTTGCTTATTACTTATTATTTTTTGCTTATTACTTATTACTTCCTTACTTACAAGCTCCTTGTAAGCCCCTTCCAAGGGGCTTGTAAGGGGCTCTTTTAAATCCTTAACAGCTTCATTTTCAGAATCAGCAGGATCCTTTATTTCTATTCCCTCAAAAATACTTTCAATATCCAGTTCTTCATTAAGACACTGTTTATAAAATAGTGATACAAATTCTTTGTTTTTAACATTTTTAAGTTCTCTATTGACACATTTTACAGCATTTAAATTATTTGGCTTATTGTATTTAATCCAGTTTAAAATCATTATTTCTTTTGTTTCATCCAGGTAGAATATCTTTTTATACTCCTGAAATCTGAGAAGCAGTTTGTCCACTGTTTCTCTATTGTAACCCGTCTGGGTTTCTATAATTCGTTTAGGAAGCTCATAAATACCGCACTGGGTAGTGTTTGAGTTAGTCATCAAGTATATGTAAAAGAACTTTTCTTCAGGAGTTAAATCTAAAACAAATCCATCATTCCAGAAATCAGTATGAACCTGTCTGTATTTAGCCATATAATAACCTCCTCATACTTTGCAAAACGTTTTCACAGGCTGCCTAGCCGTTGAATTCAAAATCTTTAACGTTGTTTTTGATCCACTGTATTAGCTCATATTTTGGTATTCTTATTTTCTTAGGTCCAAGTCTAAGTACGAGAATTTTCTTTTGATACACCATTTCGTAAGCGGAATTCCGTCCTATCCTAAGTACACCGGCCATTTCTTTAACTGTCAATAATACTGGAAGTTCTTTTAATTTTTCTTCTACCATAAATTGATCCCCCTCATAAGTATAGAGTTATTACTCTAAAAAAATTTTTTCTATAGTAGTGTTAAAAAAACTAGCTATTTCTCCAGCTTCTTTAATAGTAAAATTTCTAAGTCCGAGCTCTTTGCGGCTGTAACATGAGATACTCATGTGAAGCATATTTGCAAGATATTTTTGAGTTATATTATTGCTGGTTCTAAGCAATTTCAACTTATTATTTTGTTTCATAGGCTGCCCCCAAAAATTATTTATACAGGAAATATATCGTGAACTTTAACTTTAAATGCTTTAGCTATAGATTCTTGACTTCTTTTTCTAGGATAATTTTTTCCATTTTCCCAGTTCCAGTAGACTTTTTGATTTGTATTGCATTTTTGGGCTGCATATTCCTGAGTCCAGTTATTAACTATTCTCAGTACTTCTAATTTTTTATTCCATGGTAAACCAGTTAATGTATCAATAGACATATGCACACTTCCTTTACATAGGTTAAACGTTATTTACGTTAACCATAATATAACATTATTTATATATATATTCAATACTGGAAATTAATTAATTGGAGTCTTTTTTCAAAATTATCTGAAAAATACTTTTTATAACGTTTATTTACGTTGAATTGTTGACATATTAACGTTATAAACGTATAATGTTAATAATATTATACAGATAAAAATATAGTGTTCATGATTTTATACAGCGTGCTGGTTAAATTTCAGAACTATTGAAAAATCTGCGTTTAGTTTTTTGTGGAAGAAAATTCATCTCTTGTGAGCGTATATTTTTAATGTTATAAATCAACTAGCACAGCAGGTTAACAAATAGGTTATTCATAGGAGGTGGATATTTTAATGTTAAGTAAAAGGGATCTAGGAAAACTTATAAAAGAGGCAAGAAAATATAAATCTGAAAAAATAAATAAACTTTATACACAGCAGATGCTTGCTAATGATATAAAAAAATCTCAAAGTTATATTGGTGACCTGGAGTCGGGGAGGACTTATCCGAGTTTTGCTTTGCTAACTGAAATAGCAGATGCCTGCGGTGTCTCAATAGGCTTTTTTCAAAATAAGAATTCTATAAACAGTGATATAGATAAATTTATAAAAATGCAGCTTAGTAATACTGAAGATTCCGAAGTATTAAAAATAAGAGAGCATTTAAAAAGAGATCCTGAGGTTAAAATTAACTATATATATGACTATATTCACAATTCAAATAAAGAATTGGACAGCGCTCAAAAGGATTTTCTTAAAACTCCAGAAGAATGTATATGCTTTATGCTTAAACAAAATCCTATGATAAAGTTTTTGGGAATTGACATAAAAAAATTAAAGAAGGAAGATATGTACAATCTAGTAGAGGATGTTATAAATCAATTAAAACTTATAAGTTATAAGTATAAAAAATAATGCAATGGACTTTATTAGATTTAATTCTTAATAGAAGTATTTTAGATAAACATAATGATTTTAATGAATAAAGTCCCTCGTTAAATCAAACACTAATACTAATAAAAGGTAAGGGGTGAGATATTATGCCTGGCGGTCATATAAGAAAGCGGGGTAAAAGATATAATGTAATTGTTGAGGTAGAAAGAAATCCAGTTACCGGAAAAAGATTGCAAAAAAGTATTGGTGGGTTTAAGACAAAGAAGGAAGCTGAAAAGGCTTTAATTGAAGCGGTATCAAATATAAATAAAAATGAGTTTATATTTCCTGAAAAAACACTTGTAAAAGATTTTCTAACACTGTGGCTTGATACTTATGCTATAAATTTATCACCTACAACATACAATGGATATAAAATGATAATAAACAATCATTTAATTCCATCTATCGGAAATAAAGAGCTCCAAAAGCTTCAGCCGCTCCATATACAGAGGTATTATAATGAAAAACAGAAAACACTTAAGGGGAAAACCCTTCTGCAGCATCATAGAGTTTTAAGAAAAGCTTTAAATTATGCCTGGAAGATGCAGCTCATAAGCAGAAATCCAGCAGATATGGTAGATGCTCCAAAAGTTCAGAAATATAGGGCTGTAGTTTTGGAACCTCCTCAAGTAAAAACACTTTTAAGTGCTGTAGAAAACACCAGGTTTGAAATCCCTGTTAATTTAGCTCTGGCACTAGGCCTTAGACTTGGAGAGGTGCTGGGACTCAGGTGGTCTGATATTGATTTTGAAAATGGTATTATAAATATAGAACAAACATTGGTAAGGGCAGGGACAGAGCTTATATTTAAAGAACCTAAAACGGAAGAAAGTGCAAGGAGTATATCCGCCCCCCAGGAACTTTTAAAACTTCTAAAGCAGCATAAGAAAAATCAATTGGAACTTAAGGTGCGTTCCTATGGTGAATATGAAAACAAGCATAATTTAGTGTGCACGAGGGATAATGGCAAGCCGCTTAATACATCTTCTTTTTCCCATGCTTTTGGTGATTTTATAAAGAAGGTTGATATACCTCATATCAGGTTCCATGATTTGAGGTACACTAATGCAACATTAATGCTGCTTTCTGGTACTGCTCCTAAAGTTGCATCTTCAAGGCTTGGACACAGCACTATTGGTATAACCATGGATTTGTATTCTCATGTACTTAAGGATATGAATAAAGAGGCAGCGGATAAGTTGAATGATGTTATTTATAAATAGTTAGAAACCAGTACTCCTATGGTAAGTACTGGTTTCTAATAAAATGACTAATCTTTAGGTTCTATTCCTTATTAATATCTTCAATATATTTAACAAGTTCACCTATTCTTGTATTTGGATTACTTTCAACTATATTTTTTATATTTAATTCAGGTGGAACTTTAGAATAATCAATTAAAGTTTTTCCTAAATCTTTATGGTGCTTGTTCAACCTAAAAGAGTTTTCAATTGCTTGATTTGTATGATCTACAATAATATTGTACACACTTTTATTCTTCTCGTAATCTTTAAGTGGAGTTTCTTTTTCAAGTTTTATCTTCAAAGCATCATAACTTTTTAAATTAGCGGTAGTGTAAGTATAATGAAGCAGATACCAAAGTTCAAAACATGGATTTGATAGGCCTAAATGTATAAATACTTTTTTCCCTTTTGCGTACCTTTTAACTTTTATATAGGCTTTTTCTAATTCTTCTGCTCTTTTGCTTGTTGGATCTGCAGTATTATAATTTATATCTACATCAATTAAACACCATACTCTATCACCATCATCTTCGCTAATATCATACTTGTTTTCTATAAATTCTATGGCCTTATCTACAAGATGAGATGGATCAGTTTTTCTACTTTTATTTTTCCCCACAGATTTACTATCTGCAACTTTTACATCTACATTAACATACTTGAGATTAAATTCTTTAAAATAATTTACCTCAGTATCTTTACCTTCACATATTATTAGAATTGTAGGTCTAATTTTACGCTTTTTCCTCTTATCTCTTGATAATTCTACAATTTTTCTTTTTACTGCCATTGTAAGCCACCTTTCAGATATGGAATAGCTCCATATTTTCCTTGTAAGTATCCTTTTTCAATTGCAGCATCTTTTCTAACTGGAAAATCATCTAGTGAATATAAATCTGTACTATTGTCTTCTTTCTTTTCAGTAAACCATATTTGATCTCTTCTAAAAATCTCCTGATCTAAAAGATTGGTATCATGAGTTGAAAAAATAAGTTGAGCATTTTTTTTGTTTATTTCTTTATCGTGAAATAGCTCTACTAAAAATCTTGTTAGTTTAGAGTGTAATCTTATGTCAAGTTCATCTACCACAAGAGTTGCTCCTGTATCTAATACTTCAATCCACGGTCCAAGAAGTCCAAAAAGTTTTTTAGTTCCATCTGATTCCTCATCCAAATCAAATTCTACTAGTTCTTCTGAGTTATTCATTTTATGAAGAGTACTAATGTTAAAAAGTTTATTTGAACTATCCAAAAGCTTGGATTTTGCATCTTTATTTAAATATTTTAATATTGGATCATCCTTTGCATCAACTTCAATTTCTGTGAATTTTATATCTTCAATATCACTAACTACGGTTTTTAATAAGGATTTAACCCTCTTGTTAATAGATTCATTTGATTTCATTAAATCCATTGTTAATTCTTGTAGATCACTGTGATGAATAAGAACAATTAAATTGTCATTAAGCCATTTAAATGGTATTTGAGTTTTATCATATTCCCATAAGCTTGCAACTGCAATAAAAAGTTTATTAGGTGAATTAAATTTATCTTTTATGGCAGTTTGTTTTTCTATATCATTAGTAAACTTATAATTATTAGTATTTTCTCTTTCAAAAATTATTGTCTGTCTTCCATTTGGATAATAGTAAAGATACTCATCAATAACTTTTTCAGATGTAGCTGAAAAACCATAAGCATACTTTATACCTTCTGTCTTAAATATAATATCAAACTTACTTGGACTGTCAAGGCACGGCCTATCAAGTTTAAATGGTTCAACTTCAATTTTTTTGCCTTGCTGCATTTCATGTGATTTACCTAAAAAATCAGTTAAAAAACTTATAGCCTTTAACACATTTGTTTTTCCAGATGCATTAGCTCCATATAGTACTGCTGTTTTCAAAACATTTAAATCTTTATTTGCATTTTTTATAATATTGTCTTCATGAGAGTTATCTTTTGAAGCCACCATACTGAGAGTTACTCTATCCTTTATAGAGAGGAAATTCTGAACACTAAATTCTATTAACATATTATTATCCTCCAATATTTTCTTTCACTTGTTTGGTATATCCTTTATATAATACTATGTATAATTATATTATATCCATAAATATGTGATAAAACCACAAAATTTAGAAATAAAACATTGAAATATATAGATTTATTTTATAAACCTATATACAAGTTGCTGCATGGACACTATATTCATATTAAAATAAACTCTTGATTTTTAATGCTTTAAATAAATATGTTGATTATAAGTCACAATAATTTGAGTTTAATTTTAAATAATTCCTATTTTATTTTTCTCTAAAAGATATATTCTCTAAAAAAAATAAAAACCCTTTAATAAATAAAGAAATAATAGTATGGAGTATAGTACGATGGCAAAAACAGTTATTTTGGCATTTAGTGAATTTATTAAAGATAAAGTTAATTTAGATCAAGACAGGGAATAGGGGAGAGTGGACAGTAGATAGAATTTACGAATTTTCATGAATATGAAGATAGCTAAGGTGGATATTATCTCTTTCCTGTGTTCATTTTTATTTGTAAACATATTAAGAATAACAACAAATCAATTATATTTTTAATAGATTGATCTTTTAAATTATCTGATCATTTTATGTCCTCCTAATGTCCTCCAACATATAAAAACATAGAAATACTTAGTGGTAAATAAAGACAGATCATTTTTTATAGGATGTTGGTGTAGCTTACTTTGAGGGTACATGTTAAAACATACCAATACATATTAAAACACTGCATGTACAATTCAAAATCCGTCGTTGGTGACAACATGCGGGTTCGATTCCCGCCTCCGGCACCATGAATATCAACGTTTAAGAGCATTTTGGAATTTATTCCAAAGTGCTCTTTTTGAGTATTTGCTAACATTTTGCTAACATAAGAAATAAAACAAACTAAATCTTTTTAAAAATACTTTTTAATTACATCATTGTGGAATACTCGCTTTTCAGACACGCCTCAATTAAAGTTTGGTCAGTATTATATAAGGAATCGAAAAGATATATACGAAATAGAAAAATATGATAAAAGGTAGCAACAAAAACTGAAAGTAAAACGTACAAGCTTCTTTCTTTTTTGTTGATTTGAAGGCAGGCGATGCAGTAATGAATTTAATCCTTATTGGGAACTTTCTCAATTTATCTTGTACTATTTTTATTCTAGCACTACTCTCATAATTTTAGGAATAATGTACTCTTAGCTAATATTTCTTATATCATCCCAAATTAAAGAGTGGCAAAATAATCCCTATCAAACTTATCCAAATAATATTTTCTATCTCCATAATTACTTATTACATATTCTATATAATCACACACTTTAATATAATCTGCTTCATATAAGTTTCTGCCTTCTTTTATTGTCTTAAATTGAAGTGTAATTGGTGCTTTCATTAAATTTATAGTATCAATATTTTCTATTTTAAGTACATCTGTAATATCACAGGCAAAATTCATTTCCTCTAAATCATTTATATCTTTATCAAAAAGTATAGCAAAATCAATGTCACTATCTTCTCTTTGATATTCAGTTCCATAAGAACCTACTATCCATACTGCTAAAATATCAGGCTGCTGACTAAAATATTTTTTTAAGTTCTCTATTTCATTTTCTATATTTAGCACATTATTACCTCCGGTTCTTAAGTTGTTTTTCTAAACTCAATTAGAAATTAATATTTTTAACTATAGTTTTAATGAAAACTTCAAAGTCCTTCAAATTATTTTGTGTTATTTCATAGATTACTTCATTATTAACGTCAAAATACATATGAACAATTCTATTTCTGAATTTTGCCATAGCAAAGTAAGTATTTATATATTTTTTTTCAATAATGCCTTGGTTTGCAAGTATTTCAAAACTTTCCTTATTAGTTTCTGGCCTTCCCCATCTATTTCTAGCTATTATATGATTGCTTATATCAAGCATTGCTTCAATTGTTACTTGTAATAGGTATTTAGCACTATCTACATTCCTAAAATCTTCTATGAATATATTCTTATCAATCTTTTGTAATTTGTTTAATTTTTCTAGATTACTCTGCATAAACATTATCTTTTGCTTTATTTTAGGTAAATCGACATTATTAATCATAAATTATCCCCCTATGCATCTCAGTTGAACAATTACACAAATTAAGATTATTTTTTTTAATATATCTCAAAATGTATTTTTATTTTAAAATATACAAATACGTATCTAGGCTTCTATTTACTGCTGCAGCAACAATACCTATGAAATCCTCCAAATTATTTTCAACACTTGCTTTTTCAAGAGCACTCATATATTCATTTCTGTCTTCCATTCTTATAACAGTGATTGGATATCCACATCTCATAAGGATTAAATTCATAAGTAATCTTCCACACCTGCCATTTCCATCTATGAAAGGATGTATAAAAGTAAATTTATGATGAAATTCTGCTGCAAGCTTTATAGGATGCAATTTATTTCTATTTTCGTCATACCACTTAATTAAGTCTTCCATTTCTTGTGGAACTAAGAAATGTTCTGGAGGTCTATGTTTGCTGGCGCTTATGAGTACATTCACATTTCTGTATCTTCCTGCATTTTCATTGTTTATAGTTTTAAGAATAATGTAATGTAAGTTTTTTATAACACTTTCAGTAATATCTATATTTTTATCAATTATATCTTCAATGTAGTCCATAGCTTCTTTGTGATTAATAACTTCAAGGTGTTCTCTAAGAGTTTTTCCTTTTCCAATAGTAATTCCATCTTCCAAAATAACTTTAGTTTCTGTAATTGTAAGGGTATTTCCTTCAATAGCATTTGAATTATATGTAAGTTCCACATCAAAATACTCTTTCAAATTTTTAATAGTAGTTTTATCAAATGGTCTTTTACTATCAAGTATTTTTTTCTTTTTATCTATCTCTTTAAGCATAATATCCCCCTTACAAATGAAATTGGTATTTATAAAATACTCTTAAGCGTATTATACCATACAAAATTTATATTTATGGTAAAATATGAATATCTCATAATTAGTATTATCAAGTTTACTGAATTTATTTAACAAGTACTAAAAAATTTTTTCTATAATTATATTATATCTACTTTTCTTATTTCACTAATTTATATAGAAATCATTTATTTAGAAGTGATTAGGCTAGTACATAAATGTTTAAGAGCATTTTGGAATTTATTCCAAAATGCTCTTTTTGGGTATTTGTCCTCCAAATGTCCTCCAAAAAAATATCACAAATTAAAACAGATTAAAACAAAATAACAAAAAACTGTATGTAGTTCAGGGTTAATGCATGGGTAAACAAAGTGTTAAACTTGCAGCTAACCAGTATCTTATGAATAGAGTGTATGGAAGTCCGGCATCAGTAATTGAAACTATAATGATGGAGCTGAGGACAATATAAATGAGAATGATCTTGTGTTAGAATTTAAAAAATTTAAAAAGATGAAATTAAAGGAGTAATTGAGAGGAGTGTTAAAAGATAAAAAGAAAGATATATCGAGATATATAAATATAATTTAACGTAATTGAAATATTTAAATTAAAAATAAGCAGAAGTTTAGCACTTAAAAAATTTTTAAGGTGGTAGTACTCTGAATTATAAAGTTTTATGAGTATTTAGAATAAAATTAATAAATTCCTATTTTTACTGGGAAATATATAGAAAAAATTTGCATAATAAAAGCATCCTTTTTATAATGGTTTTGCTAAAAACTAAAAATAAAAGGATGCTGATAAAATGAGTAAAAGTTATTTAAAACAATTACTTACTTATATTAATAAAGTATATGATATAGGTGAAAAAATCAATAGTTTAAAAGATAAAAGAGTAAAATCTCCAGTAAAAGTTTCAACAATAGTTTTCGTAGTGTTATTTGGATTCATGCTTCAAATAAGAAGTTTCAATAGATTAGAACATTGGATTGAAAAGAATAAATTTAAAAAAGTGTTACCTAAAAATACTAGAATGCTGCACATTGATTCAGTTAGACGGGTGTTTAAGTAACTTTGCTATGAATGGCTTGAAAAACATTCATAGCAGCATAATAAAAACAACTATAAAAAACAAAGTATTTCGAAATGGTACTATTGATGGATTAAAAGTAGCTGCCATAGATGGTGTAGAGTTATTTGAAAGTACTAAAAAATGTTGCAATAAATGTCTTTCTCGAGAGAATAGAGATGGAACTACCCATTATTTTCATAGATCTGTAGTGTGTGCAACAGTAGGATCAGACCCACATATTATTTTAGGTCAAGAGATGCTTGAACCTAAAAAAGATAGTTCCAGTAAAGATGAAGGTGAAATTACGGGTAGTAAACGACTAATTAAGAAGTTATATAATAAGTATCATCATTTTGCTGACATCATAGTGGCTGATGCTCTTTACTGTAAATCTACTTGGATAAAAGAAGTTCTTTCTATAGGAATGGATGCATTGGTAAGAGTAAAAGATGAAAGGATGCATTAGCCCTATTTAAATGCCGGGAGGCAGATAAAGATTGGACTGTAAAGGAAAATGTAAATACCTATAGAAAGATTAAAGCGTGGGATGATGATAATTTTCAAATGTCTGATTCAGGTATAGAAGTAAGATTTATAAAATAGAATTTAAAGAAGAATGGATCATAACAACAGATAAATTTACATCAACAGAAACCTTATGGAAAATAATGCATAAAAGATGGGATATTGAAAATAATGTGTTTCATCAGTTGAAAACTGAATGGCATTTAGATCATTGTTTTCTTCACAGCCACAGGGGTAGAGACAATTTTAATGTTTATGATACTAGCATTTAATTTAATGCAGTTATATTTTTTTAGGTGTATCAGAGGTTTTAGAAAGAAAAAAATGCTCCAAATAGATATTATTGAAGATATAAAAGATGAAAGATTTACTATAGAAGATGATTGGGATAATCCTCTATTTACAAAAGTATAATTTTAAAATAAAACTGGAAATTTTTTATTAAGATTTTTGGGAAAAAGGGTAAGTATATCTATTTTTAAGACCTAACATTCTGGTGACTTACCAGTTATTTAAGTAAATGTAATAGAATACAATTCCAGTAAAAATAAATTTTTTACTGGAATTTAGGTGCTAAATCTCTGAAAAATAAGTATACAAATTTGCAAAATTGTTATATTATAATAGTAACAGAACTTGTCAAGCCTCTTAACAATGCTAAACTGACAGGGCAAATGAATGAACAGACTCCGCCAAGCCTCTTAATAATGCGAAACTGGCGGAGCTTTTTACATATAGGAGAATTTCTATGAAAAATGAAGTGAATTTAAAACCACCAAGAACATTTGACGAACAGATTGAAATTCTTAGAAGTAGAAACATAATTGTAAATGATAAAGAGAAAGCTAGAAAAATATTGAGTACTGTTAATTATTATAGACTTACAGGGTATGCTTTACATATAAAATGTGGTGAGCATTATATGAAGGGATATACTATAGAATCAATATTTGGCATATATAGTTTTGATAAAAGAATGAGGAATATTTTAATGGATGCACTTGAAGCTGTAGAAATTTCTATGAGGACAAGTATAGCATATGTTCTAGGTCATAAATATGGACCTGATGGATATATGTATGCGGATAATTTTAAAATTGGTGACAAAAATAGAAAATATCATAAGAAGTTTTTGGAAGAGTTAGAAAGAGAAAAGAAAAGTAATAAAAGGGAATTATTTATAGAACACCATATAAATAATTATTATGGGAGTTTACCTATATGGGTTGCAACGGAAATAATGACTTTTGGTATGTTATCAAGACTATATGCTAACTTAAAAACTGAGGATAGAAGTAAGATAGCTAATGATTTTATTGGTGTTAATCATAAAATTGTGGTCAGTTGGTTAAGATCATTATCAATTCTAAGAAATATATGCGCACATTATGGTAGATTGTATAATAGAAAGTTTAATCTAGTTCCTGCTATTCATGAGAATTTATCGAATTATAATATAGAAAAAGATAAATTGTTTGCCAATGTTGTGGCTATTAAATATTTACTTCCATATAAAGATGAGTTGGACAGGCTTATAAATGATTTAGATAAGGCAATACAAAAATGGGCGAGATTTATAGATTTAAGATTGATTGGTTTTCCTGAGAATTGGGTAGAAATATTATCAAAGTAGCATATAAAATAAACCGGAAAATAGGAAAGTACTAAGTTTTATTATAAATTATTTGTAAGGATAGAAAAGTCATATAAAGTCAATTTTTATAAAAATTGAATAAGTAAATTTGCAACAATATTTGCAACAACTACATTAAAATTTACTATAAATCAGTATTTTATAAAATAGCTATAAATCAAGTAATACCAGACATTTAAGAGCTATTAAATATTATCAAAAAAGTGCTTTCTTGAATCCCGCCTCCGGCACCAGAAATATCAACGTTTAAGAGCATTTTGGAATTTATTCCAAAGTGCTCTTTTTGGGTATTTGCTAACATTAGCCTTTGCTGTTTCAATAATACTATAAATTACTGAACTAGCTTTAGTTCTCCCTGGATTTCCACCAAACAGGCAATTATTTACATAATTACTATTTTTTACATTGAAAGAGTTTCATTTATATGGTAATAAGGTAAGTCATATGAGTCCGCTAATAAGTTTAATAAATTTAAAAGATATTAAAATAACGTGAGTTCGAAGAGTAAAATGGGAATATTTAAGGTATAAAAAAACCCATCAAAATGTTTTATTATTATAAGTGATGAAACAAACAAAATAACAAAAACCTGTATGTAGTTTAAAAGAAGTATTTTGCTTTTTTCCTATTATGATATAATAATAGGAAGTATAAATTTTGGGACCGAAGGGATGGTAAAATATGACTAAACAATTAAAATATAAATCTACAATAAAATCAATGCCCTACCTTTATATAGAAACAAAAAAGGCTGCGAGCCTTATTTTAAAAGGATTTAATGATTCTGAAATAAAAAATATGTCCATTAAAGAAAATATTTTTCAGATGAAATCTGAAGCACGAAAAAAGGAAATTGCGTCAATAA
>DAIMMR010000357.1:0-4190 GCA_036720575.1 Clostridium sp. | reverse complement strand
AGTTTTCTGTGTTATTTAACATTTCAAGGCCTTTTTTAGCTATAATTCTATTTTCGCCTATGAGATCCACCACATCACATATAGTTCCAATAGCTGCATACTCGATAAATTTAAGTGCCTCTTCCTGTTTTATATTAAATTTATCATAAAGCACCTGAATAAATTTAAAAGCAACCCCTGCTCCACAAAGTTTTTTAAAAGGATATTGGCAGTTTTCCTGTTTTGGATCAATAACAGCATCTGCTTCAGGAATTAAGAATTTTCTTTTTCCATCTTCATCATCTGAAAAAGGTACATCATGGTGGTCAGTTATGACTACCTGCATGTTTAATTCCACAGCCCTTTTTATTTGGTCCAGTGCTGAAATTCCATTGTCACAAGTTATTATAACCTGGATTCCATCTTCTTTGAGTTTTTCTATACTATGAATATTTATTCCATAACCTTCCGTAATTCTGTCAGGAATATGATATTTTACTATAGCACCACACCTTAAAAGTCCACAGTACAATATATAAGTGCTCATTACTCCATCCACATCATAATCTCCATATACTGCTATATTTTTTCCCTCTTTTATAGCACTATATATTATATCCACACCCTTTTCCATGTCTTTCATAAGCAGCGGATTCTGGAGATCTCCCATGGATGGATTTATAAAGCTTTTTATCTCTTCCTGGGTTGATATTCCCCTATTTGCAAGAATTGAAGCGACCACTTCACTTATTCCTGTCATTTTAGCAATAGTTTTTACATCTTTTTTACACCTTTTTAACATCCACTTTGCCTGCAATAACCCCGCCCCCTTTTTAATAATCAATTCACAATTCACAGTTCACAATGCACAATTTCGGTAGACTTTTCTCAGCTGATGCTGCAAAAAATCCAAAAATTAAGTGATATCAATACTAAATTTTTAGATTTTCTGTGACAACAGAAAATCATCCTTAATTGTGAATTGTGCATCGTGCATTGTGAATTGATTTAGTTTCCAGTTAAAATCTGTATAGAGGGTTTAACCATAACCTTGTTTGCAACTTCAATTATATCCTTTTCTTGAACATCATCTAAACTATATGTATTTAAATAAACATTGTCTCTGCACCCTCTTTGCATAAGTTCAGAAGTAACAACTTCTTTGCAAAATTCAATGGATCTTTCAAATTTTATTTCTCTCTTTAAATTTATACTTTTACTTAAAGCCTTTATTTTATCCTCAGTAAAATACCCTTTTAAACATTTCAGTTTGTCTATTGTATCGGAAGTTATAGAAATTGCTTTCTTTACATTTTCAAAAGAAGTGCCCATGTTTATAGAAAGAAGTTTTATTCCCCTTTCATTTTTTATGCTGCTTCCAACTTCATAGGCCAGTGCATTTTCTGTCCTTATCTTATTAAAAAGAATACTATCTGTGCCTTGTCCAAAAGCAGCATTAAGAAGAAGTAGCGCTTTGAATTCCTTATGATTTAATTTTTGTATATCAAATATATATTGAATTTTAGTTCCAGTTATACCTGGTACAATTTCTTCAAATACTCCAGTTCTCATATCTTCGTACAAACTTTTTTCATGCACACATTTTTTTAAATCACTTTTCCATAATCCAAAATATGTGCTTATTATATCTATAATAAAATTAATATTTAAAGACGAACATACACAAATGGTACAATTTTCAGGAAAATAAAAGTCATCATAAAAACTTTTTATTTCATCTAAAGTAATTGATTCTATGCTGTGCTTATTACCTACTATAAGTCCTCTTATCCTTCTTTTTTTAAAGGAATTTCTAAAAAGAGTACTCTCACAATGCCTATACATATCATCTTCCCATTCTTTACTTTCCTGAAGTATTACATTTATCTCTTCCTTAAAACCTTTAGTTGAAAAAAGAGGATGCAAGAGCAAGTCGCTGTAAAGTTCAACTGCTCTTTCCAAATCCTCTGAGAGACATGTACCATAGTAAATTGTATAGGGATAATTTGTCATAGCATTTTCAAATCCAAATATACTTTCAAGTTCAAAATTTATCTGATTTTCACTTCTATTTTTACTTCCCTTAGATATAAGGTGTTCTACTGCATGAGCTGTACCTAAATGAAATTTTTTTTCTTCCTCTAATGCCCCTGCATTAAAACCTATACAGAGGGAAGTTACTTTTCCTGCTCTATATTCATATAACAATTTTAACCCGTTATCCAGTATATATTCTTGCAAGTTTTGCCTCCATATATATTTTATTTTTCTATTTACATTATAAGGGATTTTCAAAGAAATAACCAGTCAGTATGCTAGCCTATTTTTTATCATACTGCGTCGGTAGAACCCTTAGATAGGATTCACTATCTGCGGAACCTATCTCCTTGTCTGATAAACAAAGTTCTTGGCATCAGATGAAGTTTTAAACTTCATCTGATGCTTAGAAATTGTTATCCAGGGACATAGCCACTCTTTGCTCACACTTGGAAAAGTGTAAGTATTAGAGTGGGTAGTCATCGGATAAAAAATATCCGTCGCATCTTTGACTTGTTAGCTTCTTCCAAATCCCTAATACTGTCAAATTAAATTAAAAAGCATATCTTTTTTTAACTTTTCCAAAGTATCCTTATCTGCCAAATTTTCTAAAACTTTAAAGGCAAAATGCATGGCAGTGGCAGGGCCCCTACTTGTTATAATATTCCCATCTTGGATCACTACATCTTCACTATAGCTTACAGGTGCTATATCCTCTTCAAATCCTGGATAGGAAGTTACCTTTTTATTTTCAATAATACCTGCTTTTTTCAATACTATAGGTCCTGCACAAATGGCAGCTAGTATTTTCCCACAATCATTAAACTTTTTTACAACTTGTATAACCTGAGGATTATCCCTTAAATTAGTTGCTCCAGGCATTCCACCAGGTATTATTAAAGCATCATATTTATCTGTATTAGTATTTTCCAACAAACTGTTAGCTTTTACATGTATTTCGTGGGTGCCCATTACATCATCTTCAGAATTTATGGAACAAGTTATGCAGTGTACGCCGCCCCTTCTCAAAACATCTACACAAGTTAAAGCCTCTACTTCTTCAAAACCTCTAGCAAGTAAAACTATAGCCTTTTTCATAACACAACCACCTCAAATAAATTATAACACAATATAAAATCATAAAAACAATTTCATAAAGTCATCATTAGTTAGTTTTAAAATATATTTTGATACATCATTTTTTTCTATAATATTTTTTATCTCTGCAATATTAAACTTTTTATCAATAAATAGATCTTCCATTTCCTTTATAGGATTTTCCTCAAAGAAGTCGCCCTCTACTTTAAATTTCTTCATTATTCCATCAACTACATTTGCCTTTACACATATACTTCCTGCATCAAATCTCATTTCTTTATTATAATTAAATTTAGGGGATTTTCCAAAATTCCATTCCCATGTACCATACTTATTGTCAACAAGTTCATTTATCTTTTTCGTATCTTCCTCATTTAAAACATAATTTTTAGGATTCTCTTTTCTACTTTCAAAAAAACACTGAATTAACATATCTTTAAATTTTGTAAGTGATACTTCTTTATCAATATGCTCACTTATATTTGTAACTCTGCTTTTTACTGATTTGATTCCCTTGGATTCAAATTTTTGCTTTTTTACCTTTAATGCCTTTGACAATATAGTTAAATCACTTGAAAATAAAATTGTTCCGTGATGCAATAACTTTTCCTTATGAAAATACTGTGAATTACCAGAAAACTTTTTTCCATCTATCAAAATGTCATTTCTGCCGCTAAAATTTGCTTTAACATTCAGCTTATTTAGGCAGGATACTACTGGCAGTGAAAAGAAAGAGAAATCGTTTTTATGCAATTTGGATTTATTTTTTATTATGGTAAAATTCAAATTGCCAAGGTCATGATATACTGCACCTCCACCAGATAATCTTCTCACAACTTTAATATTATTTTTATTTACATATTCTAGATCTAATTCTTCATAAGTATTTTGATTCTTGCCAACTACTATAACAGGTTCATTCTGCCATAATATTAATATATCTTCCTTCAAATCTTTATATTTCACAAAATATTCCTCAAGGGCAAGGTTAAAATATGGATTATTAGAATTATTGACAACGTTTATCATTATTTTTTCTCCTTTTCGTATATGTGTTTCTAAACAGAAAATCAACT
>DAIMMR010000356.1:0-4194 GCA_036720575.1 Clostridium sp. | reverse complement strand
TATTTTATGCGTCTATTATAACTAAAACAAACCAAACACAATTTATCAAAATAATAATATACTATAAATAACATAAACTATCAAAACCTAACTTAACTATTTAAATTATAGCAAGATTAATATTTTTCTGTCAATAGCACAAACTTTCCTTTTACTGTATTTATATATCAGCTATAAACAGTTAAATTTAATTTATATTCCCTTTCTATTATAAACGTAAGCAAAGACTAAGGATGAACCTACTATCCATGCAAAAATTACAAATATATTATAACCTGAACCTTCAAGTATATTTTTGCCATCAAAAACTTTTTTAAGAATCACCATTGAATTGTAGTTTGGCAGCAAAGTGGCAATTTTATAAAAAGTTTTATTTAATCCTGAAAGTGTAGGTATCATAAATAAAAACAGACCTAGAGGGGTACCAATAGTACCTGTTGCCATTTGATTTTTAGATATAATTCCAATTACAGCTCCAATTTCTACCATACTAATTAAAACTACAGTCGTTATAATAAAATACATTAACAAATACTGCAGTTGAACTCCCAACATAAAAAATATAGCTATATTTACAATCACTGAAATGAAAATAGTTATAAGAGCCTTTCCAATTAAAAATTCTGCAGGAGAAAGTGAAGTTAACATAAGAGTCCTCAATGTATTTTTTTCTTTTTCCTCTGCTATTAGCATGGCCATTATAATTGTAGCCACCATAACCAAGTTCATATTAAGTATTATATTTAAAATATACATTTTACCTTCTTGTGAATTAATTATGTTTCTAAATATCTTGGAATATATGACACAAAATATTATCGGAAGTGCAGCCATAAAAAGCACATTTATATTTTTAGGCAGTTCCTTTAACTCCTTGTTAAATAATGCATTTACTCTTCTCATTGAAAATTCCATTATAATTCCCTCCCTGTAATATTTAAAAATATTTCTTCAAGATTTGGCTCCATCGAATGAATGGATAAAATCTTTCCATCTTCCATCCAGTTCTTAATTTTAATTGCTCCATCCCTATTATTCTTCACGGTTACTTCTTCATTATCTCTTAAAACAACTTTGATATTGTCTTTTGCATATTTTAACTTTAATTTTTCAGGAACTCCTATATCAACTACCTCTCCTTCATTTAAAAAAGCTACTCTATGACACAGCTTGTCAGCTTCATACATATTATGAGTAGTTAAAAATATAGTTGTCCCTTCTCTATTAAGATCAAGGAGCAGTTTGTGAACTTCTAAAGCCGTACCGGGATCTAAAGATGATGTAGGTTCATCAAGAAACAATAATTTAGGTTTGTGAATTACTGCCCTTGCTATCATAAGTCTTTGTTTCATTCCTTTAGATAGTTTTTTGACATCCCTTTTTCTATACTCTGTCATTTCCACTTTTTCAAGTACTTCATCTACGTTTTTCCTTTTAACTCCATTTATCTTTGCAAATAACATTAAATTATCATCAACTGTAAGTCTTTCGTATAACCCACCGTTATCTGAAAGCACTCCTATATTTTTAAAAATATTCTTTTTTTGTGAGTGCAAACTTTTATTAAATATTTTCACATCGCCGCCTGTTGGTATTAATTGGCAGGTGAGTATCTTAATTGTAGTAGTTTTTCCAGCTCCACTTGGTCCTAAAAATCCAAATATTTCTCCTTCTTTAATATCCAGAGTTAAATCTTTAATTGCTGTATTTTCCCCAAAATCTTTTCTAAGATTTTTAATAGAAATAATATTTTCCATATTTAAAAACTCCTTTCAGTTTTACTATGGTTAATTATTATACAAACGCTGCTATTAAACCATAAAATCAACATGAAAAGAGTAATACAACTTATGAATGCTGCTTTTTTAGAGCTGAATTTTCACATTTTGAGTTAAAAATATCATATATTTAGGATATCTTTTAACTCTTTTATTCTCCCTTTTGAAAGTGGAATAGAACTTTTAGTTTTATCATCGAGACTTAAACTATAACTATTCCTTGTCCACATCACAACTTCACGTACCCTTTGAAGATTTACCAAATAAGATCTATGAGATCTAAAAAATCCGAAATGCTTTAGCCTTTTTTCCAGCTCTGTAAGTGGCAGCATGCATGGAAACTTTTCTCCTTTTATGTTTAAGTTACTTACACCCTGTTCACTTTCTACATAATCTATTTCCATAGGATCAAAGAGAATCATTCTTTCATCAATCCTAGCAGGAATCTTTTCAATTTTATATACTGTCTCATCTCCACTATCTGATTCTTCCTGGCTGTTTTCCTCTCCCTGTATTTCTTTTAATCCATTTTCATCTATGCTATAGGATTTTCCACCAAGGAGTAGTATATCCTTAAAAGATACAGAAGTATTGACTACAATTGCACCACCTGAAATCAATTGATCCATACTTTGTATTATAAGTTTTGCATCATATCTGTCCATATTAAGTATAGGTTCTTGAAATATTAAAAACTTAGGTTCTTTAAGCAATTCCCTTGCAAAGCTAAGTCTCCTTTTTTGAGAATAAGTAAGCTTATTTATTTTAGTATTTTCAATATCTACAAGAGCAAGCTTTACCATTATTTCCTTATAATTTACTTTAGAATTGGTCATATTCTTATAAAATTTCATATAGGATTTTACAGTCATATTTTCATAAAAACCTTCTTTTCTAAATACAACGCCTATGTGTTTCATATTTTTTCTTATATAAGTTTTGTTACCTTCTCCATGAATATATATCTTTCCCTTAGTAGGTACCTCTTTATCTAAAATAAGATCAATCAATAAATCACTTATTTGATCACTACACTCTATATTTATCAAATTACCCTTTGTAACTTTAAATGTTATATTGTTTATTACAATATCGCCTTTTACCTTATATAACTCACTTATTTCCAGCAAAACTAACCATCCTTGTACGATATATTTAGATTGGTGAAGTCAACCTATAAAACTCTTTTAAAATATTCCCAAATATCACAGTACAATTATAAATTAAGTATAATTGTAACTCAACATTTATCCGATGGCTACCAGCCGTAATACCTCCATCTTCTTATAAAGTGGGGGATAACGGCTGCTACGCCCCTGGATAACGATTTCTAAGTTTCAGATGGAGAAAAAACTCCACCTGAAACCAAGAACTCTGTTTATAAAGGCTATGTAACAAACTTTACAATTGGCTCTACTGCTATTTTATTATATTTAGCAATACTGTCAGCTGCTGCCTTTTCAATTTGGACAGTGCTATTAAAATATAATAAGGTTGGATTTATTTCCATGTTTAATTTTGTAATTCCTGTGGCAGGTACCATTCTATCTTCTATATTTTTAGGTGAAAATATCTTTAATGTTGAAAACATTGCAGCTCTTATGCTTGTATGTATAGGAATTTTTATAGTAAATAAAGATTCAAAATAATAATATTATTTTGAATCTGGCTCTACATGTATAATTACATGTTTGATTTTAAATTCCCTATTTAACATTTTTTCTATTTCTTCTGTGATTTCATGACTTTTAACTACAGTAAGCTTAGAATTAACCCCTATTACAATGTCAATCAAAATATTATTGCCGTGGACTCGTGCTTTCGTCCCTTTAACGCAGCTCACGCCATCAATTTCCTTTATTCTAGAAACTATACTATCTAACTGTTTACTGTCAAAGCCATCCGTTAAATTATGTGCTGCTTCCTTAAAGATTTCCCAACCTGTCTTACAAATTAAAATTCCTACTAGCACTGCTGCCAGTGGATCTATCCATGGAAATCCAGATTGAGAAGCTATGATTCCAGCTGCAGCACCCATACTTACCCAAGCATCTGAGAGATTATCTTTTGCAGCAGCCATCAGTGCAGAACTTTTAATTCTAAGTGCTACCCTTTTATTATATACATAAACTGCATATATAAGTATTGCACAAATAATAGCAACCACTGCTGAAATCATGTCTGGTGCCTTATTCTTTAAGAAAATAGTAGAATACACTGCATTATAAATTACATCTAAGCCTACAGCTATCATTATTAGAGAAGCAACAAGAGATGATATAGTCTGTGCTCTCAAGTGACCATAAGCATGATCATCATCCGCAGGTTTTCCAGATATTTTGAGTCCTATAATAATGGCCAGTGACGCAATTATATCCGTTGAATTATTGATTCCATCAGCAGTAAGTGCTTTAGA
>DAIMMR010000355.1:0-4212 GCA_036720575.1 Clostridium sp. | reverse complement strand
AGAAAAGATTTGATTGGCAAAAGAAATTAGAAACTATGAAACAATGTAGATATGATTTTTATATACCATCAAAACAAATTATTATAGAAATGGATGGTGGTCTTGGACATGGGAAAAGAATGATTGGTAATTATAAGAAAGAAGAAACAGTGTTAATAGATCATATAAAAGATCAATTGGCTAAAGAACATGAAATTAAACCTATTAGAATTGATTGTGATTATGAAAAAGAAAGTCAATTTTTATATATCAAAAAGAATATATTAAAATCAAAACTATATAAGTTATATGTTTTTAAAAATATTGATTGGAATTTAATAAATATTGAATGCCAAAAATCTATAATTTACAAAGTGTGTACATATAAGAAAAATCACTCAAATGAAACTACTACAGAAATTGCAAAAAAATTTAAGCTACATCAATGTACGATAATTGATTATCTAAAACGTGGAAATAAAAATGGCTGGTGTGTTTACAATGCGAAAGAAGAAATGCATAGAGTTTTAAAAATGAATGCTATTAATCATGGTAAAAAATGTTGTAAAAAAGTTATTTGTATAACGACTAATACAATATATCATTCAGAAATTGAAGCAAGTAAATCAACTGGGGTATATTTTAGCAATATAGGAGCTTGTTGTAATCATCGATATGGTTATAAAACATCAGGAAAATTAAAATGGATGTTTTTAGATGAATTTATGCGACAAAATAATTATACTGATATATATCAAATTCCAAACGTTGTGATTTATAATAATAATTAATAAATAAAATTATAAATGTAATCACAATTTAGCATTATCCCTCCCCTGTCCTGCTTGTATGGCAGCTATTAAAGCAAATCATATTGGTAGGATAGTGTACACTATTGAAGATGGAATTAAAGAAATAAAATTAGCATAAATAAATAAAAACAGTATTTTATTTGATGAATATTAATTAAAAGGAGTAATTAAGTGATAAAAAATAAATATATAATTCAAAATGATATTGTATTAGTCTATTGTGATAATATTAAAGACAAAGATATAATTACTAAAGTTAGCGTGAATACATTTAACGATAAAATGAAAGATTTTAATGTTAAATGGTTTGCAAAATGGAATGAACATACAAGTAGTTATTATATTCAATGTACAAAATATATGGGCTCTCATAAGAACGGCAAAACAATATTTTTACATAGGTTTTTAACAAATGCAAAACAAGGAGAATATGTAGATCATATAAATCATGATACAATTGACAATACAGATAATAATTTAAGAAAAATTAGCGATGCTGAAAATTGTAAAAATCGTATGTCTAAAAATTCAAACAACAAATCTGGTTATAGGAATGTTTGTTTAATACAGAATTGGTGATATGTTCAAATTATGATTGATGGGAAAAATCAATGTATTGCAAAATTTAGAAATGTTGATGATGCTGGTAAATTTGCAGAATATGCTAGACAAAAATATTACGGTGAATTCGCAGGAGATAATTAATATATTAAATAAAATATTATTTTATTGTATATTATTAAAAGGAGATAATAAATTATATCAAAAATACAAAACGACAAATATTATACTTCACCAGATTTAGCAAAATATTGCGTAAATAAAACTAAAGAGATAATTGGTGTAGAAAATATTACAGAATATCTTGAACCAAGCGCTGGAGAAGGAGTATTTCTTAATTATTTAGATAAACCTTATTTAGCATATGATATTGAACCTGAAAATGAAAGAATTGCAAAGCAAGATTATCTATTACTTAATTTGCCATATAAAAAAGGACGATGTGCTATTGGAAATCCACCATTCGGAACTAAAAATAATTTAACAGTTCAATTTTACAAAAAATTAATAAATGAATGTGATTATATATCATTGATTCTTCCAATTAGTCAATACAAAAATGATATAAAATTATATGAGTTCAACTTAGTACATAGTGAAGATTTGGGAGAACAACAATATTCTGATAGAAAAATTCATTGCTGTCTTAATATTTATAAAAAACCTAAAAATACATTAAATAAAAAACCAATTTATAAGTTACAAGATGTAGAAATAATTGAAAGAATCAAAAATAGTAATCCGAAACGCAATAAACCATTTGATGTTTTAAATGAAGATTATGATATAAGGATGATTGGGTGGGGAGCTGTAGGAAGATTTTTAAATAGAACAGATAAACAATATGCTAAAGAATTTATTATTAAAATACATAATGATGTTTACAAAAATAAAATTATAAATTTACTAAAGCATACAAATTGGGTAAAAGAATATGCTATGACAGCAACACCAAATTTATTACAATGGCAAGTTTACAAATACATAAAAGAGCAGATACCAGAGATAAAATAAATATAACATTTCATCGTGTAAAGGAGGTGTTGTAAATTCTTGTATTAAGAACAGAAATACATCAAATTAATAAAAGTAATTCAGTCTGGGGTGTTGTTGATGATTATTGCTTTAAATCAAAGAATTTATATAACTATGCTAATTATCAAGTAAGACAAGAATTTATCCATAATGGTAAGTGGATTCGATATAATGAATTATTCAGTATCGTTAAAAATGGAGAAGATTATAAGAATCTCGGAAGTAATCTAGGACAACAAACATTGCGATTATTAGACAAAAACTGGAACTCGTTTTTCAAAGCAATTAAAGGTTGGAAAAGAGATCGTAGTAAATATTTAGGAATGCCAAAGTTACCTAGATATAAGAAAAAAGATGGAAGGTGTTTTCTTGGTATAGACAATATTAAGTTTTTCAATACAAATGGTTACATCCGATTCAGTTATAAACCATTTCATTGTATGAATAATATGTTCAAAACTAAAATACCACAGACTGCAAAACTTATGCAATGTAGATTTATTCCACACTCCAATTACTATACTATGGAAATTGTTTATCAAATAGATGTTCCTGAGACAGTAACACAATCAGATCATATTGCAGCTATTGATTTAGGGATAGATAATTTCGCAACCCTTACAAATAACATAGGGTTAAATCCTATTGCTATTAAAGGCGGTATTGTTAAATCTTATAACCAGTATTATGACAAAAAGAAAGCAACTTTAAGTTCTGATTTAATGAAAATAAACAAGAAGCATTGGAGTAAACAATTACAAAAATTATCAAATAAACGCTATAATAAAATTAAATATTACATGCATAAAGTTAGCAAGTACATAGTTGATTATTGTGTGTTATATAGCATTGATACTCTTGTTTGCGGTTACAATGAAGGTTGGAAACAAGAATCCAATATGAGCAAAAAGACTAATCAAACTTTTGAATATATTCCATATTTTATGTTTGTAAATCAATTAGCTTATAAGTGTCAGAATAACGGTATACGCTTCATTACGACAGACGAGAACTATACTAGTGGTACTTCATTCCTTGATGGTGAGGAACCTATAAAGAGCAATTATAATAAATCAAGGCGCATTCACAGAGGACTATTTAAGAGCAATACAGAAGTTCTAATCAATGCAGATGTTAATGGTAGTTATCAGATCATGAAAAAAGTATTCCCAAATGCATTTGCAAATGGGATAGAGGGTGTAGGTTTACATCCATTGTCTATTAAAATAGCATAAACAAGTTACAATTTTGTAATGCGATAAATTAGAAATTTCATGAAGTGATTGTGGAAGGATTGTGATAAATAAGTGATTTCAGATGTAGCATTATGGTTTGCAAAGAATAGTAAAGGTGAAATTAAAACAATAGATGAAGTAACATATCATGATGATAAGTATTACTGTCCCCTATGCAATTCTGAAGTGATTCCAAAAGCATTAAAAGAAAATTCAAAAGTTGCAGAACATTTCGCCCATCTTGATCGTAGTAAATGCACTCCTGAGTCTATGATTCATTGGTGGTATAAAAATAAGTTTATTCAAATTGGAGATAAATTTATAGTGACCACTGATAAATTACATACTTATGTTTGTAAGAATATCCTGATTGAACAGGTATATCATACTGAGCACGGTGATTATAAACCAGATGTAACTATTATTACTGAGTCTGGAGATATAGTTTATTTTGAATATGCTTTTACAAATAAGAAAAGAGTAAAAGATTATTTAGACAAATGGTTGGAGTTAGGTAATATTGTAGTAGAAGTAAATTTAAAAACATTATTACAATCTCATTATGGCAAAGATACATATAACTTTCATGC
>DAIMMR010000016.1:0-26071 GCA_036720575.1 Clostridium sp. | reverse complement strand
GCGAAGCGAAAGCCGCAGGGACGGGCTGACCTGCTTTTGGTGTGGCGATAGCCACGCCGTATATTAGCCCCCCGTATCTAACAGGGGGGCACAAATCAACAGGAAATAGGCAGTAAAATAGACAGAAATCCCACTAGTTTCAACGGGTTTCAGAAAATAAAATTAAATGTCAACTAAGGCTTAAAAGTTGACATTTAGGGACTAGTTGTTTTATTAAGTTGGAAAGGAGCTTATGAATAATAATATTTAGTTTGATACTGTGGCAAGGAGGTGAGTATTTAAATTAGCATTCATTTTATACGAGACAAACCATTTTGTATATGTAGTAAAACTAAAAAATACAATAATTAATTAAAGCAGCTTGAAAAATAGCTGCTTTTTTATTACTCAAAAATAAAGAAAGAATGAGGTATGAAAATGAAAGAAATATTTGAACAATATGGATCAGTAATTATTGCAGCAGTAGCTATCAGCGCATTAGTAGCAATTATCGTAGTGCTTTTATCAACAGATGGAGTTGTAGCAAGTTCTTTTAAAAACTTAGTTGATGAATTCTTTAAAAGAGCAGCAAGCACTATTACAGGTTAACAGCAAATAAAGTTATTAAAAAATCTATTTGAAATTAATTATTACACAAAGAGTGGATAATCTCCACTCTTGGAAAGGAGAACTATGGAACGTAGTGCAAAGTGGGAATTAGTACCTGCACATTTTGGATTGCTTTGGACATATGTTGAAGATGATAAGATCACAGACATTGACTTTAATGGTAGAGATTTATGGATTACCAATACTGATAATGAAAGAATAAAAGTGGAGGATCACGGTATAACTAAAGAATTTATTGAAAAGTTCAGTCATTATATTGCTAACAATGTAAGCAGAGCATTCAATAAGGTTGAAAATCTTTTAGAAGGCGATACAGATACACTAAGAATTAGCATTGTTCATGAATCGGCTGCAATTTCTGGAAGAACAGTTTGCATTAGAAAAACACTTCCTGCTGTAAGAATGACAAGAGAAAGCATAATAGAAGATGGTTATTGCAGCAAGGATATATTAGAGCTATTAACAAACTGTGCTAAAGCTCGTATGAATTTTGTTTTCTGTGGAGAGCCAGGAGTTGGAAAGACAGAAGGAATAAAATTCTTTTCACAGTATATTCCGAGCAATGAAAGGGTAATTACTATTGAAGATACGCCAGAGCTTCATTATCGTGAAATTAATCCAGATAAGGATTGTGTAGAGCTAATAGTATCAGAAGGATTTAGTTATACAAAGGCAATTAAAACAAGTCTTCGTCAAAATCCAAAATGGCTTATGTTATCAGAAGCGCGTTCAGTAGAAGTTAAATATTTGCTAGAGAGCCTATCCACTGGAATTAAAGGTTTTACGACTATTCATACAGATGATGCAAGAAAGATTCCAGATAGAATATTAAATATGCTTGAAAGTAGAATAGATGCGGACAGAATGGAAAATGACATTTATATGTTTATTGATGTAGGAATTTTGATACGTAAGAAGCAAATGAGAGATGGAAAGGTTCGTAGATATATAGATCAAGTATGCTTTTTTTATAGAGAGAATGGCAATAATATAATTTTTCCAATGGTACTTAATGGAGAGATTGTAAAAGAAAATATACCTAAAGCTATTATGGAGAAGTTTGAACGAATGGAAATAAAACCATTTGAAAGTGAAGGAGGTAACAATATTGAAGAAAAAAAGTGCACTAAGATATCTTAGATATAAAAATTTGACCAATGAGTTAGCTAAATATGGATATGAATATACCCTTAAAAAGGCATTTATCACTTATGGAATGATTGTGCTTATGGCTGCTATTTTCGGTCTTCTTTATAAACTGGAACTGAAATATATTGCTGCTATTGGAATTATAGGATTTCTGTTTTCTCCAATGGTTACTATACAGATTATTAAGGGTAGATACCATACAACAATGTTTTCTTTAGCTAATAGCTATATGGAGCAATTTTTATATTCTTTTAAAAGAAATGGAACTGTGCTTAGTGCATTATTAGAAACAGCTGCAATTTTTGATGAAGGAATGTTTCACGATATATTGGAAAAATCCATAGAGCATATTCAATATACAACCGATAGTGAAGATCCAGAGAGAGAAGCATTAAATATGATAGGAGAATTCTTTAACTGTGAAAGAATTGATAATATACATGACTTTGTTATTGCAGCACAAAGACGTGGTGGAGATGTAAGCGGAAGTATTACACTGCTTACAAAGAATAGAGCTATGTGGGCTGAAAGAGTATCAAATTTACAGAAAGAATTTCAGCTTGTAAAAAGAAACATAACAATTGCTTTAGTAGCAACTTTGCTTATCTGTATTTTACCTCTTTATCTATTGGGTGGAAAATTGAATATTAGTTCCATGCAATTATGTCAGATGTCAGCAGTTGTATTAATAGGAAGCTGCATGTTAATTTATGTGAAATCTGATAAAAAGCTTTGCAGAAGCTGGATTGAGAAGGAAACTAATAGTACAGGGATAGGGAAAAAATATATTCAAGTCAGAGACTATGACGAGGCAAAGGAAGCAAAAGTTAGTAAAAAAATAGCCGTGATTGCAGCAGTATTATTTATCAGTGGATTTTTATACTTTAAAAATATTGTAATTGCAGTAGTAGGAATTGTAGTTGTGCTTTTCTTTTTAAATCAACATAAAATTGGACATAACCTTGCTAAGAAAAAGGTGGCAAAAGAAATTGAAAAGCAGTTTCCTAATTGGCTCATGGAAGTTGCACTGTTATTACAGACAGATAATGTGCAGGTAGCAATTCGTAAATCCATAGATAATTCACCAGAAGTATTATTGTATGCACTTGAAAATCTTGTAGACGAGTTAGAAGAAAATCCTAATTCAATAGAACCTTATCATAGATTTTTAAAGGAATACCGCAACCCCGATGTGCAGTCAGCTATGAAGATATTATATTCACTATCAAGTGGAAATGCTGGAGATGTAACTAAGCAAGTAGAAGAATTAATTGATCGTAATAATGCACTAATGGATAAGGCAGAAAAGCTATCGCAGGAGGATAAAATAGCTGGAATGAAGGTTTATATTTTATTACCTTCTTTACTAGCTTCTTTCAAGCTTATGGTTGATATGTCATTACTCCTAGTGGTGTTTCTTAAAAACTTGAATTTTGGAATGTAGGAGGTAGATTATGAGTACTACAATTAAAACTTATGTAGGCATTTTCATATTCCTTATATCAATATTTTCTATGGCAGGAATTATGTCAGCCAGTATTGATGCTAGTAATGCAAGAGATTTTCACAACTCTGTAATAGCAGAAATAGAAGATGCTAACTTTGCACCAAGTGTTATTAATGCTTGTAAAAAACAGGCTTCAAATGCTGGATATGAATTACTGATAGATAATAACAGTGTAGTTAAAGATGAAGACGGTAAACCTACATTAATGGAAGTAATTCTAAAATATAAATATCGTATTAATTTTCTTAATGTTATGAAGACACAACAAATTAGAGGTTTTGCAAGGTAAGGAGGATGGATTAATGAAGCTTATTATGGAGCAGTTTGGAAGCAGTATTATTTATGCTATAGCAGGAAGTGGCATGGCAGCAATTTTGCTTGGATTTTTAAAGGTAATCAGTAGTTAGGAGGTACAAAATGCAGGAGATATTTGAAGAATACGGAGAGTTCATTATTGAAGCAATAAGTGGAATACTGTTTCTTAGCATTGTGGCTTATTTCTTTTTAAGTACCCCAATGGCTACAATTATACAGAAATTTATTACAAGTGTTATAGGAGGCAGTATATAGATGAAAGAAATATTTCAAGAATTTGGGACTGCTATTATTGCGATAATTACATCAATTCTTGTTATTGGAATATTGTTCATAGTATCTATTTCTGGTAAACAAGGTATTCTTGAAATTGCTGGAATACCTTTAAATAAAACAGAAATCAATTATTCTTCCTATAGTGATTTTGATTCTGTAATTACATGGCATAAGAGAACTAAACCAGAAGCAGCTTACATCACATCAAAAGGAAGGTTTTTTGAGAGTGAAAATGTTGATTTTCTGGAAAGATATTATGCTAAAGATATGGAAGGCGTAATATATCCAATGGATGATGTGATTATTAAAAAGATGTTTCCAGACATTATGTTTGGCAAGGTTTTAGATATACGAAAAGCAGATGGAACAAGTATAATAAGTTCTTATTCTAAAACAGATGGAGTTATATATTTCCCTAGTGCTGGTATTTATGAAGTTTACTTTCAGATTAGAGACAAAGAAAATTTGACAAGCATCTGGAAAATACCAATTGCAGCAGATGAAAGGAGAAGCAATTAATGAAGAATGTGTTTTTAGGATTTGGAATTACAATTTGTTCTATTATAGCTATTGTAATTGTTATGACACTTTGGGGAATAAATATTAGACAGAATGAATTAAATAATGCAGTGAATGGAGCTTTTAAGGAAACTATTGAAAATCAGTTTGACAGTAAAACCTATTCTGTAAATAGTAATGATGAACTGGTTGCTGATTTTATGGAAGCACTACTTGTGCAGATTAATTCCGATAGCACAGTTGTTGTAAATGTTCTAGATGTAGACTATCAGAAAGGCTTATTGTCTGTTGAAGTAATAGAGAAGTATAAACACCCTATTGGAACAGAGGGACAAGTATCAGTAAAACAAACAGCAATCATGGAACAGTACAAAGTTAATATAAAATAAAATTGGGAGGAGGATTTATTAAGTTGAAAAAGCAGTTAAAGAGGCTATGTAAGGAGTATAAGAAACTTATACTAGTAGTGGCTATAGTAGCAATGGCAGTCGTTTGCGTTAATGTATTTATAAGCTTGAATCCAAGAGAAAAGCCTGTGGAAGTAAATGATAGTGTTAAAAATTCAATACAAGATAACTATGTTCCAATTTCAAAAGGATGGAAGGAATCTAAAACATCCAAGGGAGATATTACATCTGTTCAGAAGACAAAGATGGACGGATTGATTGAAAGTTGGAAGAAAAGTGATATGTCAGATTCAGACTTGAAGAATAATATAATGAAATATTTGGATGAACAAGGAATTGATTATAAGGAAGTTAGCGTAACCAGTAAAGGATATACACTGTATGACAAGATACCAGAAGTAAATCTTAGAGATGGGAGTAATTTATATTCCTTTGTTGACATTTACAGCACTGGGAAACAAAATCCCAATGGAACACACAAGACAGTTTGTTATAATTGGTCAGCATTTGTATTCTAGGAAAGGAAATAAATAGAATGAAGAAAATGTGGAGAACAGGCTTGATTGGTCTGCTTTTATTTTTGTCTATATTAGGAATAACTGTTTTTAGTTCATCAACTAAAGCGGTAATGGCCAGCAGTTTTGATAATGCAGTAACATTTTATAATAACTATAATTCTGATATTGTTTTTAAAGATGGATATTTTTATTATGCTACGAAAGGAAGAGCAGCTACTGTAAATAGAAATACAACCAATTGGGGTACTATAGGTTATAGAATGAAGGTTACTACAAGTTCACAATCTACAAACATTTATTTTAATTTATCTGGCTATACAGTAGAAAGAGTAGCTGAAGTATCATCAAGCGGATATATTTATGATTTATGTAGGATAAATCTTAGTTATGTAAAGTCAAAGTTGGCACAAACAAACAGTACAGCGTACAATGAATTCATAATTAATGGTGGCTATCTGGTAGTTGATAGCTGCATGGTAACTATTAGAATTGATAATTATGGTAATCATACAAATAGCGGTTCTATGGATGATTATGGACATTTTGGGGGAAGCGTCTATACGAATTATGATGGAATAGCAAATGCTGCACCTTGGGAGAATCCTAGTTCCCTACACAGTTACTTTAATAAAACAATAAACTATGTTACTCAATTGAAATCAAGGCAGATTGTGTATGTAAGGTATCAAGAAGCTAATGGAGATTACGGAGGCTATAATGCAGTAATTAATAAAGACTATGTATATGGTGAAACTGTGAAGTGGTCAAAGCCAGAAGATGATTGTTATAATGCTGCAAGTATTTCATATACAGCAAAAGATGCAAAGACTTCGTATATTTCTGTTACAAGAAAAAAATATAATGTAAGTATAATTGCTGGTACAGGGATAGATAGCGTTTTAGGTGGAGGCAGTTATTATTATGGTGCAAGTGCTACAGTCGATGCAAATGTGAAAACAGGATATACTTGGACGAGCTGGAGTGGTACTTATAATTCTAATAATAAAAAATATACCTTTACTGTAACTGGAAATGTAGGTCTAAAGGCAAATGCAGAAGCAAATACCTATTATATTGTGTTTCATTCAAATGGTGGTAGTGGGGCTATGGAAACATTGACCTGCAAGTATGATATGACGTACACTTTACCAGCAATGAGCTTTGTTCCACCAGTTCACCCTAATACCTATCTAGGATGGGATACAGACCCGAATGCTTTTTCAGCTAGTTTTATGGAAAGGCAGGAAATCAAGAATCTGACAAGTATAAATGGATATACCTTCAATTTTTATGCAATATGGGATTATGCACCAGATTTAACCGCTTATGGCCGTTACTTTACTTTGTATGAAGCTCAAACAGGTGTAATTACAGAATCAGAGCTTTTACGAACAGTAGAATCCATTGATAGAGAAGATGGAACAACACAGGTTAGAGTTAAAAACTATTCATCTTCTATGTTCACTAGCTTTACAAGTGATGGCGAAGCTACCATAACATATATAACTACAGATAGCAAAAATAATACAACAGAAAAGCAGATAAAAGTTGCTATAGTGGATACAGAAGCAACTAAGGAAGGACCTATGAATTTTGATGGAGTAAAAAAATACGCAAGATTTATTAGTCCTAAATATTATCTGGAAAGTTATGCAAATGGTGGTTTGGAAGCTGCTTCAAAGTGGAAAAGCGAAGCAGCTTATAGAGCTAAATTAGTCGATGCTATGAACAATTTTAAAAGTAAAGATGGAAATTGGTCACATGTAGCACAGACTTGGGTGTTTAATAAGGATGATGTTTCTTTAGCTAAACAATATGTAACTAAAAATGGTATGGGAAATTCAAAAGGCGAAAATGCATTAGAAGAATTTTTAAGAAGTTTTAGTAAGAATAGCATTAAAAAATAGTATAGTAAATTAACTTTCAAAAAATCAATAAAATCCAAGAGAAATATTTCGAATTTTATTGATTTTTTTTACAAATTATGAAGGATAATATAACTATATGTAGAATTATAATTTATTTAAAGAATTATTTTTGTAATCTATATAAATTAGTTTTATATATTTGGGGGGATATTTTAGTGTATATTAATAAAATAATAATTCAAAATTTTAGGCAATTAAAAAATGTCAGGTTAGAGTTACAGAAAGACACTACTATATTGGCAGGACCTAATAATAGTGGTAAAACAACAATAATTTTATTGTTAAAAAGGATATTAAGTGAGAAAACAATTACTATTTGCAAAGATGATTTTCCAGTTTTTGATGCTAATGAATGGTTTAATAAAGTATATATGATTTTTAAAAATCATATTACTACAGGAAAAAATAAAGAAAAGGAAGTAATAATAAAAAATATATTAGATGACTTGTTTCCTTTTGAAGATAAATCAAAACACATAATAATTCCAGAGTGTTCAGTTATGTTTCAAATAGATTACAATGATAGTGATGATATAAGGTATTTTGCTGATTATATTATGGATTTAGATGAAAATAAAAACTCTTTTTATTTTTTATATAAGGTAGAATTTAACCAAACACTTTTTACAAAACTTATATCTAAAAATTTTGATAGAATTAAAATTAAATTTGATAATAATGAGAACAACAAAAATAAAAATGCTATAGATAATTTACTTACAGGGCTTTATTCAGAAAGTCTTGAACCAAAGTGCTATTTTGGGGATTCAAAATATCAGAACCTATCACCAATAAATAATATACAAGATTTTAAAAATTTATTTTATTTTGATTGCATTAGCGCAGCAAGACCATTAGGAGATTCTATAAATAAGGAGCAACATTCATTAAGTAAAAGCTTAGTTTCATTAGCGAGTACAGATCAAAATTGGAAGGAAGAAATAGATAAGTTACCAGGTCAAGTATTCAATGCGTTAGATACTTCTAAAATTCAAAATAAGGTAAAAGACGTATCTGCTGAAGCGTTAAATGAAACTATAAAATCAATATCTGAAACAAATGGAAATCATACAGGTGAGATAGCTATTACCTTAGATGTAACAGAAGATAATGTGAGCGATTTGATAGACGAAACAACTAATGCAGAATATTTTTTCGGCGATAGTACTTTAAATGAATCTTCTCAAGGTCTTGGTTATAGTAATCTAATTTATTTGCACATAAGAATACAAAAATATATAAAATCACAAAATCCATTATTAGTTAATTTATTAGTAATAGAGGAACCAGAGTCGCATATGCATCCTCAGATGCAAAATGTGTTTTCACAAAAACTTTTAAAAATTTATGATGAAAATGGATTACAAGGGTTAATTACTACTCATTCAAATGAAATTGTAAAAGGTGCTGGATTACGGAAATTACGTGTAATAAGAGAAGTAACACAATTTAACAGCCATGTATTTAATTTGAGCTCCTTTATTAATGAATTAAAACCTGGTGATAATTGTGATGAGATATCTAAAGATATGCTTGAAAATTTTCATGATTGGTTTTTTGAAATAGGATTTTCAGAAGTAGTTTTTGCTGATGCTGCTATTTTATATGAAGGAGATACTGAAAGATTATATATTAAAAAATTAATGACTTATCCAGAGTATAAAAAGCTTCATCAAAAATATATTGCTTTTATACAAGTAGGTGGAGCATACGCATATAACTATAAAAATATTTTAGAGTTTTTAAAAATAAAAACATTGATAATTACTGATATTGACTATAATTGTAATCCAAATAGTGAAAAAGATGTTTTAAAATCACAAACTACTAATTCGACATTAAAGAATTTTTATTATTGTGATAACTTTACTAAAAAAGGATTAAAGAAACCGGATGGATTTATATTACGAATTGAAGAATTATATAAATGGATAAAAAGCATTATACATATTGTATATTGTGAAACAATTAAAGATTTAAAAGGAAATAAAGTAAATAAGGAATTGATTTACTTAACATTTCAAACAGATGATGATAAATATACTCGTACATTAGAGGCTGCTATGATTAGTAAAAAGTTAGGGATTAATGGATACGATCCTTTAAAACGTAGTAAATGGATTGAAAATAAAAATAACTTTAAATTGAAGTTTTCTATTCCTGACAATTGT
Organism: Clostridium sp.; assembly: GCA_036720575.1. Classification (GTDB taxonomy): domain Bacteria; phylum Bacillota; class Clostridia; order Clostridiales; family Clostridiaceae; genus Clostridium_B. The sequence continues at coordinate 16,672 of DAIMMR010000016.1, read as the reverse complement.
ATTATTGATAAAAAAACAAATGAACGAGAAAAAGATAGTATATTTACTTTATGGGATATACTTAAATCAACATCGAATTCTAAAACGGATTTCATGTATTCAGTAATTTTAAATGGGTATGAGAAAGAAATGCTTCCTAATTATATTAAGGAGGGATTAAAATGGTTAATGGTGTAAATAATGAAAATATATATTTGGTTAATGCTCCAGCAGGTAGTGGTAAAACAACAAAAATTAAAAATATGATAAGAAAACATACAATTAATAATCCGGAAGATAATATATTATGTATAACATTCACAAACCGTGCTGCAAATGAACTTATTAAAGATATTAGTTCTCCTAAGGTTCATGTAAGTACTATTCATTCCTATATAAGTGATTTTATTAGACCATTTTTTTCAAATAAGAAAGTTATAAATTTATATTTTAAAGTATATGAAGAAAGTATAAATAAAAGAATACAAGATAAAGATAAAACTGAGAGCAATCAAAAATATATTAATAAATATGGTAAACTTGATTTAGATACAATAAGGAATAATGTAAATAGATTATTTTATAATGAAACAGAATTTAATTCTTTATATAAAGGAGGATTAAGTCACAGTGATTTATTGTCTTTTACATATAAAGTATTGTTAGAATTTCCTAAACTTAAGCAAAAGATAAGCCATAAGTTTCAACTTATTATAATAGATGAATATCAAGATACATCTCCTGATGTATTACATATATTTTTTAAGGCAGTAGAAAGTACTTCTGTTAAGCTATATTTATATGGGGATAAAATGCAGCAAATATATAAAATGTATGATGATGTGCTAAACAAAGAATTATCTTCATTAAATATTGATAGAACCCCAACTATTAACCATCGTTCTGTACCTGTTATTGTTAATTTAATAAATAAGATTTATAATAATCCAGACTTGGAGCAAAAAATTGATGAGAAGAATGAAGAAATTAAACCAGATTATAATCCCAAGGTAATAATAACTGATTGTATAAAGTTTGATGAGTGTATTTCAGAAATAAGTGAAAAATATCCTAAAACTTTAGCATTATATATTTTTAATAGTGAAAGATTCCAAAAAATTGGCTGTATAAATCTATACAGCGCTTATGGTAGCATGGAACAATACAAATTTAATAGAAAGTATTCAAATAAAGATGTTTTACTTGACAATACATCCGATAATCCTGATGTACTTATGAAATTTTTATTTATTTTAAATCAAGCAAATAATTATTGGAAAGAAAAAAAATATGGAAATTTTATTTATTTGTGCAAACTAAATAAAATCTTTTTTAAATTAAATAAGTTATTAATAATTAAACCTTGTGACAAAATTAGTATTAAAAATTTATGGAGTGAAGTTTTTGGTTTATATAATGAAGATAGTACAACAATAGGACAAACAATTAAATTACTTACAGAGAAGGAAATATTAGAAGTGAATTTTATTAAAACAATTAATGATGATAATGTATACAGTAATGTTTTTAATGTACAGGTAAGTGAGTTTATTAAATTAACAAAATATTTATCACCAGCTGATAATGAACTACATGTATCAACTCAACATGGAGTAAAAGGAGAAAGTCATGATTCTGTTATTTTTATTGCAGAGGATGGCAAGAATAATCCTTTAGTATATATGTATAAGTTTTTTGAGGTCTGGTCAAAAACTGGATTTTCATTAGATGATTTTGAAGATTTTTATTTTTCATATTATGCTTTTATTAAAAAGGTTGAGAATGAATTAGGATTTAATATAAAAAGTATTAATAAAGATAAACATAATGTTGAATTTATTAAAATTAAATGTAATGAAATTATAAATAATTTTGAAGGTAATCAATTATTTGAATTGATTTGTAAAGATTTATATACTACATACTTAAATAATCCTTCAATTAAAAATGCTAAGAAGTGTTTTAGAAATAGCACTGTTTATGGAGTATTAAGTGCATATAAACTTTTTTATGTTGGTTGTTCAAGAGCAAGAAAAAACTTAACTATCCTTGTAAATAAAATAAAAATTTCAAAGTTTGAAAAACGTTTTATAGAAAAGGCAGAAAGTGTAGGATTCGAAATAGAAAAGAGATAGAAAAACTTGGTGAATTTCAAAGGACATGTTTCATAGTACCCAATTACCACAATAAGAACATATTAGGAAGCTTCTCATTGTTCATATAATTTGATGTGTTGTTGTCATTTTTATAAAGCTAATAGCGAGTAGTTTAGAACTATGTGAATTATTTTAGGTATTATTATTACTCAATAGATCCGAAAAAAATTTGATGAATTAAGAAAATAAATATTAAGAATAGAAATAAAAAATGAATACTAGTTATGTTTGTTATTTTATAGAAGGTGATGGGAGAATGTTTAACTATTATAATTTAAATGATGTTGAATTTGAAAGTTTATGTAAAGATATCATGGAACGTATGTTGTCCTCTAAATTGCGTATTTTTGCAAAAGGTAGAGATGGTGGAATAGATTTAACTGACAATACTATTAATCATAATATTATTGTTCAGGTTAAACATTATATAAGAAGTACATTTTCAAATTTGCGAACAACACTTGGAAAAGAAATAAATAAAGTTGAAGAATGGAAACCTAATCAATATTATTTATGCTGTGGTATGGAATTGACTGATGCAAATATCAATGAAATATTTAGCATGTTTTCAAGCTATATGAATTCTGACGATAACATTATAACGCTTATTGAAATCGATGAGTTTTTACAAAAAATTGAGAATTCAGATATTGTAAGGAAACATTATAAATTGTGGTTATATTCTTCAGGTATTCTTAATCAAATATATAATCAAAACATATTTATAGATTGTGAAGTATTATTAAGTGATATAGAAGAAGAAAGTAAATATTTTGTGCAGACAGAAATATTTAATAAGTGCTTAGATTTTTTGGATAAGTATAGAATTATAATGCTAACTGGAGGCCCGGGTGTTGGTAAAACTATGACGTCAAAAATGTTGGCCCTGTATTATGCTTCACAAGGTTATTCTGTTAGATATACTACGAATGGAGATATTACAGACATAAAACGTGCTTTATCAACAAAAAAAGAGATTGTATTGCTTGATGATTGTTTAGGACAACATTATTTTAATATGAAAGAAACTCAAGAAAGTGAACTGACATCATTAGTCAAGTATATTAAAATGCATGAAAATAAGAAGCTCATTCTTAATTCAAGAATAACTATATTGAATGAAGCCAAGGAAAGGTTTGAACCATTTAATTTATTTTTTAAGGAAAAGAAAATAAACGAGTTAACAATAAATATGGATAGTATTAATTCAGTTGAAAAAGCTAAAATATTTTATAATCATTTGATTTTTAAGCATATTCCAAAAGAATATTATGCCAACATAAAAGAAAATAAAAATTATTTAAAAATAGTAATGCACGCCAATTACACACCTCGTATTATTGAACATGTTACATTGAACTCAAATTATTTGAAAATATCTCCAGATAAATTTGCGAGTTATATACTTGAGAATTTAGACAATCCAAATGACATATGGAAAAATGAATATTATCAAAGAATCAAAAAAGAGGATAGAGCATTTTTAACTACTTTATATTCACTAACTGATACAAATATTGGATATACTGTTCTTAAGAAATGTTTTGAGAAGCGACTTTCTAAAATGAGAGACATTGATTATACAATTAATAATTTTGAAATGGTTTTAGCACGGCTAAACCAATCCATTATTAAAATTATAGATAACAAGCATAACATGCATATTGGTGTGATAAATCCTTCGGTTAACGATTTCTTAAAAGGGATTTTTTTAAACAATGACTTAGAAGTTGATGAAATACGTAGTGGTATAATGAATTTTTTGCAACTAAAAAGATGTTATTCAGAAACTGAGTTGCCGCAAGTAATAGAAAAAATGATTAATGATGGATCGATATGTGATATTGATTTTAACAATAAGAACGAAAAAGATTATTTTATTGTATCTAATATTTGCAAAAATTTAGTTTTGAACAAAATTTACCAAGGTACAATAAAGAGTTATTTATATAATACTTTTGGATGTACGATTAATGGTGAAAAATTATTATCACATGAAGAAATTTTAAGAAAGTTATTGGTTGAGCCATGTTATAGTTATTATAATATAGAAAATATTTTACAAGAAGAGTGTATTGAGGGTATGCTTGAAGCAATGGAATTAAATGATTTAGTATCTGTTATAGATATATTGTTTAAGAATTATATTAGGAAAACTGGTAATGAATTTTTATTTTGGTTTATCAGTCTTGTTAAACAAATACTGCCAGATACAATATCAGAATATATTGATGAAGTTGAAGTCTCTGATTATTGTGATAATTACGATATACAAGATTTGTTAAATGAAAACTTAATCAATGATGAATTTGGTACATGTGTTGACGAATCCTCAGTAATAAAAACTTTAAAAAAATGGATTGGTGATGATATATATTCAGAAATTATAAACATGATTAGTGTATTAGATAAATGTTTATATTCAGATATTGAAATTCCTATCGTAAATGTTGCAGATAACGGTATTGAAGACATTGTTAACTCTTATCTAGAGCCAGATCCAGATGATGATTATGAATATAATGGCCATTCTGGAGAATCATACATAGAAGAGATAGACGCAATTTTTGATAGATAGTAATTATTTATTGCTTTGTTATAAGAGAATTTTAATGGATACTTAAAATGTGATTATTAAGATATATTATCATGCACGTTAGTCTAATAGTTGGAAGTTTAAAATTTTTGTAGTTGTAGCAATTATATGAAGCTTATGTAGTAGCAAAAATGAGAAATTCGCTTTAGTATTAAGCAAATTATTACTTTAATTAAGAATAAAAAATAAATTTGATTGGTGGTGAGATAAATATTGTGAATAAAGAAATTTGTAACAATATTTTTATGTTTATATCGGAAAAATTAGATTGTTGTATTGACGATGAAGTATTTGGCAAAACATCATTTAATGATTTGGGAGAATTTTATTATAACAAGGTCCTAGAAAATGTAGTTAATGCCACAGATGAATTGTTACAAATAGTAATCCAATTTATGGCACATAAAAAAGACTCAGTTGAAAATAAAGAGGATTACTATAATTTGTTGTGTCAGGTAATTCATATGAAAAAGTTACCTAGCCAAGTATTGGTTGAGGTTAAGAAAGAATATGATGAAATATTTGTACAAAAATATAGTACGGTTGTTCAAAAAGCAAATATAGCAAAAAATGCTATCAATAATGAATTGCACACGCTTAGATTAAAAGCAGATGCAATTAAGAATGCTTCTCCAAGTTATTCGTTGATAAGAGATTTGACTAATGATGAATTAAAACTATATAAGTATTGCAATGAGTGTAATTTGTTAAGAACACGAAAAGAGATGATAGAATTTGTTGTACAGTATATGACAGTTAATCTAATGGAATTTTGCAATATAAATGATGATAGCAGTATTAATATTGCAAAAAAAAGAGAAGCACTTAAACTGTCTATAAATGATACCTATGAAGCAGATTTTTCATTTTCTTCATATCGTGATGTTGTGGAAATAACAGAAGATGATATTGATAGGACATATGCACTTTTTTATAAAATTAAGTTTTATACGACCATTGAAAAAGCACATAAAATATTATCAGAATCAGTATATACAGCCGACAAAGAAGAAAGAATTGAGCAGTATAAAACGTATGTAAGTAAAATCCCTAGGATAGATGATTTGCATACACAAAAAGAAAACAATCAGCCAGAATACCTATGTTCTTTAAAGAAGTTTGTAGTTGATTATGGAATAGTAGGTGCATTGGCTGAATTTATTGATGAAAGTGTATGTTTGCGTGATAGAAAGGATATTCTAAAAAAATGTTTAAATCTGTTTAAAGCAGGAGAATTTGAATTGTTTGATAATATTGCTCCAATTCAAATCGAAGGAATGTTCGCAGATTTCTTGAGAGATACAACAACATTTAGACGTTTTACAAAATTGGAGGTATATAACAGCGCTGTTTTGCGAGAAAAAATCAAATATTTACAAGATATCCGTAGTGATATTTATCCAGAAGCGGTTGAATACTTTATGTTTTATTTCAATAATGTAATTAGAAATAAAGTGGCTCATGGTAGCTATAAAACTATTTTTAAAGATGAGGTACAGGCTGAAGTATTTGCTACGGAAATAATTTTAGATATGAATATGCTTATTTACATGCTTTCAAGAAAAAGTGAAACTGAAAAAATGTATCGTTTTATATCACGATATCAAAAGTACTACACAAGATTGATTAAATCGAAGCATCCGTGTTTTGGAGCTTTACTCAACGATATGATAGGCAACAAAATGATTTCAGAGTATGATAGTATTGAAAGATACCGACCAATACAAGTTGCATACTGGCTTGTAAATCCTTATTATGAGAAAATATATGAAGCAGTTGGCGATAAAAAAGAACTGTTAGATTTAAGAAGGGAATTTTTAAGCAAAGAATTTTGGCAATATGTTTTAGAAGCGCTCAATGATATTATTAAAACAGGATATGATTATAGAAGAATAGATCCAGAATTCCATTCAATTGTAAATGGCCTTTTTCGTTGTAACATAACAGGTGAAGTTAAGGCTTTGCTTGGACAGGTTAGTGCAAAAATTCAGAAAATTAAAGGAATGGATAAATGATGATTTAATAAGTGAAAAATAGGATCATTGATACTTAGTTAATTCTAGAAATGATAATATGATAGCATTATTATTTTCTCATTATATGTATAATTAGACATGCTATATTCGCTCTAATTATGCTAATAATGTGAATTAAGGGTTTGCAAATAGTAAATTTGGGAGGCATTAAGATGCGTTGTATTATATGTGGATTAGAAAAAGAAGCTTCAAAGGAGCATATAATTCCTGAAGCTATGGGAAATAAAAAATTTGTTACTTATAAGGTATGTCAAGAGTGCAATAATAAGTTGGGTACAAACGTAGACCATTATTTAACGGACTATATTGTAATAAAAATGATACGTAAAGAATTGGGATTGTTGGGTAAGGATGAAAAAGAGATAAAGATATTCCCAAGTAGTGTATCTGATACCAAGGGTGAAAAATTTGTATTTAGAAATGATATTCCATCTATAGTACCAAAAGTTGAGCTGAAAGAAGATGTTTTACACATTGAGGCAGAAAACGTTAAAGAAGCATTTAAACTTGCAAAGAAAAAGTTAGAGAGATATGGATATACTAATGAAAAGATAGAAGAAAGCCTTAAAAACTATAAAGAAAATGAATCAAAAAGATATCAACCTATTTTTCAAATTTCAGCAGATATAGATAAAGGAAGGTATTTGTTAACTGGGATCAAAATTGCATATGAATTTGCATGTGAAGTTTTAGATGATACATATTTTGATGATGACATTGCGAAAATATTTCATAAAGAACTTTATAAGGCAGTAAATTCAAATAAGAATACACTTTCAACAAGTGTTGACTATTGTACAATAAAAAAATATGTGACTTTGATACAAAAAGAATCAATAGAAATAAAAGAAAGAATAGAATCTTTAGCAAATAATATTACCCCACCACCAAGACATATTTGCTTATTACATGATAGTGCTGACCACAAGTTGATATGTGAGGTTATTTTGTTATTCGAAAATATGATGTCATTCACAGTTATGTTATCTAAAAATGCAGCAAGGTATAATATGAATGGTAAATGTAAAGTTGCTGTTGTATTAGAAAATGGTGATGTGCTTAGTATGTGATTATGTTGTAATTTCAAATTGACAAATTTTAATTTATACACTGGATGTTAAGAAGATGTATTAATAATCAATAGAAAATAAAATATTTATATGTTAAGGGTCAAGAAAAAACTTGGCCTATTTTTTATGTAAATTTTTATTAATATATAAAAATAAAGAACATTAAAAATAAGGCGTATATCAGCTAATTATTAAAAGTTGATATGCGCTTTTTTGATTGGAGGAATTTTTATTGGAAGAAAGCTCATGGGTAAAAGAATTGAAAGAAAAGAGGGGAGAATATGGCATTTCACAAAATAAGCTTGCAGTAGCTGCTGGTATTACAAGGCAGTATTTAAGTGATATTGAAACTGGTAAGGTTAGGCCATCCGCAGAGCTTCAAGTATCTATTTCAAAAGCATTAGAACGGTTTAATCCAGATTCACCGCTAGAAATGCTATTTGACTATGTTAGGATTCGTTTTCCAACACTTGATGTTAAGCACATTGTAGAAGATGTTTTGAGGCTGAAACTGTCCTATATGCTTCATGAGGATTACGGATTCTATTCTTATTCAGAGCATTATTGCATGGGTGATATTTTTGTACTTGTATCTGGTGAAGAAGAAAAAGGTGTGCTTATAGAGATGAAAGGGCGTGGTTGTCGTCAATTTGAAAATTATCTTCTGGCACAAGAGCGAAGCTGGTATGAATTTTTTATGGATGCACTGGTAGAAGGTGGAGTAATGAAACGGCTTGACCTTGCTATAAATGACAAGGTTGGAATTTTAAATATTCCTAATCTCACAGAAAAATGCAGGAATGAGGAATGTATTTCTGTTTTCCGTAGTTTTAAGAATTATAGAAGTGGTGAGCTTGTACGCAGAGATGAAAAGGAGTGTATGGGAAATACCCTGTATATTGGTTCGCTTCAAAGTGAAGTTTACTTCTGCATTTATGAAAAAGATTATGAACAGTATAAGAAAAACAATATTTCAATAGAAGATGCAGAAGTTAAAAATCGTTTTGAAATAAGACTTAAAAATGAAAGGGCTTATTATGCACTTAAAGATTTGATGTTTTATGACAATCCAGAGAGCACAGCTTTTAAAATTATCAACAGATATGTTCGTTTTGTGGATAAAGATGATGATAAGCCGCGTAGTGATTGGAAATTGAATAATGAATGGGCCTGGTTTATAGGAGAAAATAGAGACTCCATGAAGCTTACTACTAAACCAGAGCCTTATTCATTTAGAAGAACTTTAAATTGGCTTTCTCGCCAAGTTGCTCCTACTTTGAAAATGGCTATGAAGCTTGATGAAATTAATAATACAAAGTTTATAAATGAGATTATCACCAATGCAAAGCTGAAAGAAAGACATGAGAAGATTTTAAAGCAGCAGGCAGCTACAGCTAAGGAGGTGATAACAGGTCCTGTTCTAAAGTAAGAGAGGATTATAGGTTGCCTTTATAAACCTAAATATATTATATGAGGAGATAATTTATGAATTTTGGACAAAATTTATACAATTGGTTTTTATCAAATGCACAGTCTTTAGTTCTTATGGCAATTGTTTTTATTGGAGTTTACTTAGGATTTAAGAGAGAGTTCTCAAAACTTATAGGCTTTTTAGTTATAGCTTTAATTGCTGTTGGACTTGTATTTAATGCAGCAGGTGTTAAAGATATTCTATTACAATTGTTCAACAAAATTATAGGAGCATAACAAATTATTTTTTATTAAATCAGTGAATCTATTTAGATTTGCTGTTTTTTTTATGCTTAATTTTAGAAAGGATGTGGGTTTTATTATATGGAGATGCAAGTTTACATTGCCAATTTAGGCAAATACAATGAGGGTGAGCTAGTTGGAGCTTGGTTCACCCCACCAATTGATATAGAAGATATGAAGGAGAAAATCGGCTTAAATAATGAATATGAAGAGTATGCTATACATGATTATGAGCTTCCTTTTGATATTGACGAATATACTCCAATCGAGGAAATTAATCGTTTATGTGCTTTGGCTGAAGAACTTGAAGGAACACCTATTGAATTTGAAATGAGAGAAATTCAGACAAACTTTTTCAGCAGTTTTGAAGAAATGGCAGAACATGTTGACGATATTATCTATTATCCAGATTGTGATGATATGGAAGATGTAGCACGCTATGTTATTGAAGAGACAGGAACATTTGGAGAAATACCAGTTAGTCTTCAAGATTACATTGACTATGAATCTTATGGACGAGATTTAGAGTTAAATGGAAACTTTCTTGTTACAGCTCATGGTGTTTTTGAATATATAGGATAACAATTAAATAACTGATTTTATAGGGCAGTTCTTATTTATGGAGCTGCCTTTTTTCTAGTGTAAAATGAAAGGAGCATCATATGAAAAAAATAAGAAGTTATACAAATATCTGGTCAGTAGAAAAAGTACTTTATTCTATTAATGATTTTAAGCTGCCATTTCCAATTACCTTTACACAAATGACATGGTTTGTTTTGTCACTGTTTGTTGTTATGTTGCTAGGAAATATGCCGCCACTTTCTATGATAAATGGAGCTTTTTTAAAGTATTTTGGAATTCCAATGGGGATAACTTGGTTTATGTGTCAGAAGACCTTTGACGGAAAGAAGCCTTATGGATTTTTAAAATCTTTTATTGCGTACATTATTAGACCCAAAATAACTTATGCAGGTAAACCAGTGAAGCTTCACAACCAGAGGATGAACGAGGCAATAACAATAGTAAGGAGTGAAGTATATGGCATATCCAATTAAATATATTGAAAATAATCTGGTCTGGAATCATGATGGAGAATGTTTTGCCTACTATGAGCTTACTCCCTATAATTATTCTTTTCTGTCAGCAGAACAGAAATTTATTGTACATGATAGTTTTCGTCAACTAATAGCACAGAATCGTGATGGTAAAATCCATGCCCTACAGATTAGTACCGAATCCAGCATACGGGCAACACAAGAACGCTCAAAGGAAGAAGTTACAGGCAGACTTAAAGAAGTTGCATATAAAAAAATAGACGAGCAAGCAGAAGCTCTGGTTTCTATGATTGGTGATAATCAGATTGACTATAGATTTTTTATTGGTTTCAAACTGATATTAAATGAACAGGAAGTAACAATAAAGAATCTTAAAAAAGAAGCAATAAATGTACTTTCTGATTTCTTAAAAGAAGTAAATCAGAAATTTATGGGTGACTTTGCATCAATGAGTAATAATGAAATTGGTCGTTTTACAAAGATGGAAAAACTACTAGAGAATAAGATTTCACGTCGTTTTAAAGTTCGTCGTTTAGATAAAAATGATTTCGGCTATCTTATTGAACATCTATATGCTAGGGCAGGAACAGCCTATGAAGATTATGAGTATTATTTGCCTAGTAAGAAATTCAAAGAGGAAACCTTGGTAAAACGTTATGATTTATTGAAGCCTACTCGCTGTCTGGTTGAGGAGAACCAGCGATATTTAAAAATTGAACATGAGGAATCAACATCCTATGTCACTTACTTTACAATTAATTCTATTGTGGGAGAATTGGACTTTCCTTCATCAGAAATCTTCTATTATCAGCAGCAGCAATTTACTTTTCCTATTGATACAAGTATGAATGTAGAAATAGTAGCAAATAAGAAAGCTTTATCTACTGTTCGTAATAAGAAAAAGGAATTAAAAGACCTTGACAATCACGCTTTTGAAAGTGATACAGAAACAAGCTCAAATGTTATAGAAGCTTTGGACAGCGTAAATGAACTTGAAACAAATTTAGATCAGAGCAAGGAATCAATGTATAAACTTAGTTATGTAGTAAGGGTATCTGCGCCAGACCTAGACGAATTGAAACGTAGATGCAATGAAGTAAAAGACTTCTATGATGATTTGAATGTTAAACTTGTTAGACCTTTTGGAGACATGATGGGTTTACACAATGAATTTATTCCTGCAAGTAAAAGGTATATGAATGACTATATACAATATGTTACTTCTGATTTTCTTGCTGGGTTAGGCTTTGGAGCAACTCAAATGCTCGGAGAAACAGAAGAAATTTATATAGGCTATAACCTTGATACAGGACGAAATGTATATTTAAAACCTGCTCTTGCAAGTCAAGGGGTTAAAGGCTCGGTTACTAATGCCTTGGCTGCTGCTTTTGTTGGCTCTTTAGGTGGTGGAAAGTCATTTTCAAATAATATGATTGTTTATTACTCTGTATTATTTGGGGCGCAGGCAGTTATTGTAGACCCTAAGTCGGAGCGTGGAAACTGGAAAGAAACACTGCCAGAAATTGCAGATGAAATCAATATCGTAAATCTTACAAGTGAAGAGATTAATAAAGGACTGCTTGACCCTTATGTGATTATGAAAAGACCAAAGGATTCTGAAAGCTTAGCAATTGATATATTAACCTTCCTCACAGGTATTTCTTCTCGTGATGGTGAGAAGTTTCCAGTATTAAGAAAAGCAATAAGAGCTGTGACAAAGAGTGAAAAAAGAGGACTACTACTTGTTATAGATGAATTGAGAGCTGAAAATACTGCTATAAGTAATAACATTGCAGAGCACATTGAATCTTTCATAGATTATGATTTCGCCCATTTACTCTTTTCAGATGGTTCTATTTCTCAATCTATAAGCTTAGAAAAACAGCTAAATATCATACAAGTTACTGATTTGGTGCTTCCAGATAAGGAAACATCTTTTGAAGAATATACCACAATGGAACTTCTTTCAGTGGCTATGCTAATTGTTATTAGTACCTTTGCCCTTGACTTTATACATTCTGACCGCAGCATTTTTAAAATTGTAGACCTTGACGAAGCATGGAGTTTTTTGCAGGTAGCACAAGGAAAAACACTTTCTATGAAGCTGGTGCGTGCTGGTAGAGCTATGAATGCAGGAGTATATTTCGTAACGCAGAACACAGATGACCTGCTAGATGAAAAACTTAAAAATAATTTAGGATTAAAATTTGCTTTTCGTTCCACAGATATTAATGAGATAAAGAAAACTTTAGAATTTTTTGGCGTGGATAAGGAGGATGAAAATAACCAGAAACGCTTACGTGATTTGGAGAATGGACAGTGTCTTGTCAGCGATTTATACGGTAGAGTTGGTGTAATACAATTCCATCCTATTTTTGAAGAATTACTGCACGCTTTTGATACTCGTCCACCTGTGAGAAAAGAGGTAGAGCAATGAAGCAAGCAAAGCTAGAGAGACAAAAAGAAAAATTTAATTGGCAGTGTTTAAGAAAAATAGCAATTACAGTATTTATGGTATCAGTGATTGCTATTTTTATATTAGCAATAGTTGGAATGGTGGCACATGCAGCAGGGCTTGTTGATGATACAGTAAAGGCTAGTAATGAGTACAGTAAATATCCACTAGATAATTACCAACTTGACTTTTATGTGGATAATAGCTGGAGCTGGTTACCGTGGAATTGGGTTGATGGAATTGGAAAACAGGTTATGTATGGTTTATATGCTATTACAAATTTTATATGGACTATCAGCTTTTTTTTATCTAATGCTACAGGGTACTTAGTGCAGGAAGCATACTCTCTTGATTTTATATCAGCAACAGCAGATTCAATCGGAAAGAATATGCAGACTATAGCAGGTATTAGTACAAGTGGTTTCTCTTCAAATGGCTTCTATGGAGGTTTTCTGTTAATTTTCATTTTGATACTTGGAATTTATGTTGGTTATACAGGACTTATCAAAAGGGAGACTACAAAAGCTATTCATGCAGTGGTGAATTTCATTGTTGTATTTGTACTATCAGCTGCATTTATTGCCTATGCACCAGACTATATAGAAAAAATTAATGGTTTTTCTGCTGACATTAGTAATGCCAGTTTATCAATTGGTACAAAAATTGTAATGCCAAACTCTAAAAGCAAGGGCAAAGATAGTGTAGATCTTATTCGTGATAGTTTGTTTGCTATACAGGTAAAGCAGCCTTGGTTACTACTGCAATATGATAACTCTGATATAAAAGCTATTGGGGAAAGCAGGGTTGAAAAATTAATATCTACAAGTCCAGATGATAATAACGGAAAAGACAGAGAAGATATAGTAAAGTCTGAAATAGAAGATAATAAAAATACTAATCTCACCATCACAAAAACTATTAATCGTTTAGGAATGGTGTTTTTTCTTTTTATCTTCAATATTGGAATTTCAGCCTTTGTATTTCTGCTTACTGGCATTATGATTTTTTCGCAGGTGCTCTTTATAATTTATGCAATGTTTTTACCAGTAAGTTTTCTGTTAAGTATGATACCGACCTTTGAGAGTATGACAAAGCGTGCCATTATGAAGCTATTTAATACTATTATGTCAAGAGCAGGAATTACATTAATAGTTACAACTGCTTTTAGTATTTCTACTATGCTTTATAATTTATCAACTGGTTATCCATTCTTTTTAATAGCTTTCTTACAAATAGTGACCTTTGCAGGTATTTACTTTAAACTTGGTGATTTAATGAGCATGTTTTCACTACAAAGTGGTGAATCTCAAAGCATGGGAAGACAGATTTTAAGAAGACCACGTATGCTTATGATGGCTCATATGCACCGTCTTCAACATAAGCTTGGACGTTCAATTGCAGCTAATGGGAAAAAATCTAATGCAGGTAAAAAATCAAGTAACGGTTCTGGAGCTTCTGCTTCAAGAGCTGCACAAGCGGATCATACAAGGCCAGATGGAAAGCAACAGGAAAATCCTAATACTAGAGAATCATTTGGAAGAAAAGTTGGACAAGCAGCAGGTAAAGTAATGGATACTAAAGATCACATCAAAGGTACAGCAGAGCATATTAAAGAGCAGGCAAAGGATTTACCAGTTAATGCCAAGTATGCTTTGTATCATGGAAAATCACAGATTGAAGATGGAATTTCTGACTTTAAGACAAGTATTACAGATACAAAAAAAGCAAGACAGCAAGGAAGAAAAGATAAAGAAAATAAGCGAAGAATGACCATTGCAGAACGCCGTTCAAAAATGGAACAGGCACGTAAAAGTAAAACTGAAAATCCAGTAAAACCTAGTAAAATAATCAATTCGACTCGTGAAAGACATGTTACAACAGGAACACAAGGAAAGATGAACGTTAAAAGTTTGAATGATGGCATGTTGGAATTGATTGTTGTAAAAGCACCAGCCACAATAAAATAAAGAGTTGACCGTCACTTGAGGAATTTCCTTGGTTGGCGGTTTTTTATTAAAAACGGAAATAGTTATTGACATATGCCATAAACAGTGTATAATAAGAATAAATGGCATATGCCATAAACTATAAGGAGGTGAATAGCATGCCAAGAAGAGACGGAACTGGTCCAATAGATGCTGGATCAATGACTGGAAGAGGTTTAGGACTTTCCACAGGTGCTAATGCAGTAAGATATGGAGCTGGTCTCGGAATGGGATTAGGTCTTGGACTTGCTTGCAGACGGGGTTTTGCAATTAACCAGACATCCTCAGAAACAAAAAAGAGCTGCTCCATGAACAGAAAACCATGTTGCAAGATCGACTCGAAGTTATTGATAAGCAATTAGAGAACTTATGATGGGCATCAGGGATAACCGGAGGACTTTCTAGTTATTTCTGATTGGAATGGAGGTGATAAATCATGGCAAGACCGATGAAGTGGCGAAAAGTTTGCTGCTTGCCTGAAACCAACAGATTCGGGCCTCTTGATTCACCTGCAGATGCAAAAAACCATGTAATCATGACCATTGACGAGTATGAAACTATAAGGCTTATCGATTTGGATGGCTTTACACAAGAAGAGTGCGCCACGCAGATGAATGTTGCTCGTAGCACAGTTCAGGGAATTTATATCGAGGCCAGAAAAAAGCTGGCTGAATCATTAGTAAATGGAAAGGTGCTATTGATTGCTGGTGGCGAATACCGGCTTTGTGAAGGATTAGGGAATGGTTGTGGCCGTGGCTGTCATAGGCATAGGAATGGTAGATGCTTTACAGATGATTAGGATTGAGTTGGTTGATTATATATTCAGAAAAAGTAATTGAACATTTTATGTGCCTTCAAAATGCCCAAAGTATGCCAGATGCAGATGCTGAAGGAAACTACGGGGATCCTTCCTGCGGAGATTATTTGACCATTTATTTAAAGGTAAAAGATAATCGTGTAGAGGAAATCAGCTATCTTGTGTTTGGGTGTTGTGCTTCAATTGCAACATCCAGTATGATGTCGGTATTAGCAAAGGGCAAAACCTTTGGGGAAGCATTGAATATTACAGAAGAAGATATCTTCAGGCTTTAGATGGACTTCCTGAAAATAAGGTTCATTGCTCAAATTTAGGTGTGAGTGCGCTACGTAATGCAATTGAAGATTATTTAAACAAAAATAGAATGGAGGATCCCTATGAAAATAGCAATTCCAGTAGATGAGAAAACCTTGGAGTCGAACGTATGTACATCCTTTGGACGTACTCCCTATTTTCTTATTTATGATGTAGAAACTAAGGAAAGTACATTTATTGATAACAGTGCCGCAGCAAGTACAGGTGGCGCAGGAATTAAGGCTGCACAAACGATGGTAGATAATAAAACAAATATTTTGCTTACTCCTCGCTTAGGGGAAAATGCTGCTGACGTGCTTAAAGCCGCTGAAATCAAAATTTATAAAACGACAACTGCTTCAGCCAAGGATAATATTGATGCTTTTATTGCTGAAAAACTTCCTTTGCTGGATGAAATTCATGCAGGATTTCATGGACACGGAGGCAATTAATATGAGAATAGCTGTGCTAAGCGGCAAGGGCGGCACAGGAAAAACACTGGTATCGGTGAATTTA
>DAIMMR010000354.1:0-4220 GCA_036720575.1 Clostridium sp. | reverse complement strand
TTTTCTAAACTCAATTAATTACTCCTTTCTTTATCAGATAAAACATAGTTTTTATTACCATTTTAATTTAATCTTTGTTTTATCCTATTTTCTATTACATCTACATATTTTAACTCAATATCATTTACTATGTATTTTCTATTAGTATTTAAACAACTAATAGCAGTAGTTCCACTACCTGCACAACAATCGACTACTGTATCACCTTTATTGGTGTATGTTTTAATTAAATATTCAAATAATTTAGTAGGTTTTTGTGTTGGGTGTAATCCACGCTCTAAATTAAATTTCTGAACACTTCTTGGATATCTTTTACCATCTTCATTGACCGTATCAGTTCTACCACCAAAACCTTGTAAATTTTCAACATCACTACCATCTCGTTTCATTATATAAGGTTTATCATATGTAAACTGTGGATTATAAATCATATACTTTTCAGCTTTATTATATGTGGTTGGAGCTTTACCAAATATTAAAACCGATTCATGTACTTTAAATGGTTGATGTTTTACATGAACAAAATTACTCCCGTTATCCTTTTCCCATATCCATTCATATTTAAAACAATCTAAGTGGTTATAAACTAAATAACTTGCAAATGGTTGACTTGCAGTTAAAGCAATTACTCCATTTGGTGTAAGCATTTTTAATGTTAGTTCAAAAAATCTATCAATGTTTACAGGTAAATCCCATTTATTAGCTGTGACTCTGTTTTTCCCTTTGAATGTATATGGAAAATCAGTTAAAAACATTTCTATGCTTTCATCACCAAAATCCTCATACATACATTCCAAAAATGTTATTGCATCTAAATTATAAACTTTGTTTTCTTGTATAAAATTGTCGTCCAAATAATCCCTTCTTTCTAATTTTTTATTTCCATGACCATTGAAATTTCAACACTTATTTTCTTGTTTTGTATGATAAAATGTAAATTTTAACTTATTCTAAAATATGTATAACTCTGCCTTCCATGATTGAATCCTTAATTGCATTAAATTCAAGGATTGCTTTTGCTTCTGTTGAGTATGTAGCAAAATCCTTATCATTGACAGAAATTCTATATTCTTTAATTTTATCAACGCATTGTTTTTGGGAGTCTTTGAGTGCATTATAACAATCTTCTGAACTTCCATAATTATACACTTTACATTTAATTCCAGTGTGAATTTCCGATGAATCCTTTTGATTTTTTTCGGAATAACGAAAATACATTTTAACACTTTTTACTTCTACTATTTCATTATTAGCTTGATTAACAATATACAATATACTTACACCTCCATATAAAAGTTAGGTTTATTAACACACTTCTTTGATAATTTCTTTTTTAATTTCATCTTTATACTTCATTCTATTTATAATATACATAGCTTCATCAAATTTAAGAGTTTTTAAATATTGAATCTGATATTTCTTATTAAAATTATAAATTGAAAAAACATCATAAGGATTATCATCCACAAATGGGAAATATTTTTCACAAAATTCATTATCATTAAATAAAATATCTTTATGTCTTATAATAAAGTCACGTTCATATGTATATAACTGTCCATGTGGTGCATTTTTTATAAAATTAGATATTTGTATTATTTGTTCATTTGAAAAATCATTGTATTTAGTAACTTCAAATAATTCTTTATTATTATTTGATAAATTTTTAATTATATCATCAAACAATTCCGAAATATATTTGCTTTTTAATACTTCCTGCAATGGCACAGTCTTACTTAACTTGCTCACCGACAAATCTTTTTCATACTCTAACCAAAATCCAAAGTTGCCACCAAAATAACACCCGTTTGTTCTAATTGTCCTATGGCTCAAATTATTCAATATTTCTTTTATCAATTCTTTATCGTAATCTCTTGGTAGTATAAATTTTTTTAAATTATTTATATTCTCTATCCCAATTATTTCAAATAATTTAATCAATAAATCTTTATTATCATAATATTCTATAAGTAATCGTAAAGGAATTGAAATTCCGCTATCACCCATGCCATAACAGTAATCTTTAGGATTGGTTTCTGCTAGCCCTAAATTATCTACTAATTTTTCTAAATTATCCTTGTTAAATATTTTAAAGAAAAAATTGTATCCATTAAATTTTTCTAGATTATTTTTTAATTCTCGATTTTCTTTTTTTAAATCTAATATAAGTTGTTCTTTTGTAGATAAATTATTAGTTAGATCATTATTTCTTTCTATGATTTCTTCGCATTTTTTATTTACTACATTTTTGATTATTTCTTTTATTTGTTCTTCATAATCTTCTCTTGGTTCAAATTCGTATTCATCTTCATAATCGTTATACATTTCATTTCTCCTTTTAATTTAATTAATATCCCAAATAATTTAATATATGTATTTCTCTGTCTTTGTCATAAAATTTGCATGTTGGATACCACTCGAAAAAATCTCTATTATATTTGCTTCTATTGCACCTTTTACACGATGGTATTATATTATCAATAGTATAACTCCCATCTTTACTTACGGGTATAAAATGTTCTTTCTCTAAATCAGATTCTTTACCACAGTAAGCACATTTATAATCAAATTCTTTTAAAACACTATTCCATTCTTCTTCAGTAAACGTATAAGGTAATTCACTTATTTTTTGATGATATTTTTTAGCGTGTAAACACATTTTATCTGGATTTTCTTTTCGCCATTTGCTCACAGTTTCTAACATAACATCTTTGTTTAATTTATAATATTTTCTAAACTTACTCTTATTACTGTGATAATATCTTCTTTTACCAGCTAATACTTTTTCTCTATTATTTTCAGAATAATTTTTTCGATAATTTAATCTCTTTTCTTTATTATCTTCATAATACTGTCTTTGACAATCTTTACAAACTCTTTGAAGTCCATCTTTAGAGTTTTTATTTTTGCTGAATTTATCTAATGGTAAATCTCTTATACACGTTTGACATTTTTTAGTTTTTATTTTTTTAACCTCCCAATGAAATATAGATTTTAATTTATTTATTGATTATCTTTATTCTATATCCTAATCGCTTTTCAATTTGTTCTAATGTCATTTCTCGTTCTTTAATTTGTGCTTCATACAAATGTCCTTTTTCATTGGGTAGCATATCAAATTCTACTTTATTAATATCACTGAACCAAGATAAGTTTATACTGTCTAATGCAATATTATATATAATTGTATGAATTGTTTCGTTATTACAAATTTTATCAAATTCTAACTCCATTACTGTTTTACCTTGATATTCTTTAAATTTACTTTTTGGATTACTAATCATATCTGCTCCTTTTAAAATATAAACTTTGAAACCTTTTTAATTTATCCATTTACATTCAAACTCTATTTTAAATTCTTTTAATTCTTCATCTTCGTATCTTACAAAACCAACTATGGAAATTTGATAATTCTCACAATATTCTATTATTTCTTGTATATCATCGTTGTCTATGTTAGCTTCGTCAAACAAAATTACTATCTTGTCTCTGCCTATTCCCTTTAAATCATAAATATTACGAATAAATCTTTCTGCAAAATATTCCATTCTGTCATATGGAGTATAAACCAACACTTTATAACCCAGTGCTTGTAAAGTTAATCCCAATTCATTTAATAAATATGTTTTGCCTAATTGTCGATACTTACTATTTCTAAAAAACATTTCATTTCTATGTATAACTTCTTCAAATTCATTGAATCTTTCTTGTTGCCATCTGGTTAAAATTTTAAACACCCCTTCTTATTAATGTATATTTCATATACTTTTTCCCTATAACATATCATAAGTTACATAATATCCTTCATCTGATAATTCTTTAATCCATTTAATCCTATCTTCCATATCCAATAAATTAAATTCACTATTCAATAACTCATCACAAATCCTTGACATTTCTGCTGGTTGTATTAATCTATTTTTTATATAATCCTCTACATCATCACAAAATATTTCATCATTAATAGTTGGAATAGATTTACCTACCAATTCAAATAAATTTTGTAGTTTAGTTCTATTCCCATAACCATGACTGGTACTGTCACCATTCAAATATTCAATTGAATAAATATATGAACTTTCAAACCATGATATAGGATTTTCAATTTTAATTATCTTATAATCTTTAAACCAATTAAAACCCACGCCCATAATATTTTTATCTCCTAATAAAATTCTTGTTTTATCACTTTTGTAGCGTTGAAACTCCAGCGTTTTCAA
>DAIMMR010000353.1:0-4221 GCA_036720575.1 Clostridium sp. | reverse complement strand
TTCAGATGGAGAAAAGGCATTCCTTATAAGCAAACTCCACCTGAACCTAAGAATCACTTGATCTTAGTTTTAAGACCTTGTCCCACACCTTCTGGATCTAATGCTTTATGATTTTTATTAGCCGATATTACAGCCGCACCCTGTGCAACTAATTCCATTAATTGTAGTGGTTTCATATTTTCTTTAGCAGCTACCCTTTCCATTTCCTTTGTAATTATGCCTTTTTTAGCAGCATCCATTTGTGTTGTATGATTCATTTTAACATCTCCCTTAACATATTTTTTTAAAACTATGTTAAATAAAAAAGGAGGAAATTCTACACCTCATATTCATCTTTATATAAAAAGAATGCAACCTTATAAAGTTTGCATCTTAAAACTATATAAAGCTCTTCCCTACGCTGGAATTATCCAGATCAGGTATGAGAGTCAGAACTAATAGTTCTATCTCAGCCTATAACATAAGCCCCCCTAGATAATTCATCTAAACTTCATAATAAACAATGGACAGTTTATTATAAAAAATCTATGTTATCAGAAAAATATGTATTCCAGCAATACCATTAAATATTTATAACTTTAGTAAAATATAATATAAGTATTATTACTCCTACAAATATTCTATACACAGCAAAAACTCTCATTGGTTTTCTCTTTAAAAAATTCATAAACTTTTCTACTACAACTAACGCTACTATAAATGAGACTATAAATCCAACTGCCAAAGCAATAACTTGAGAAATATTCATAGATACATTTACTTTTATAAGTGACCATCCTGATGCTGCTATCATAGTAGGTATAGCAAGGAAAAAGGAAAACTCTGCTGCAGCTACATTTGTAAGTCCACTTATCCATCCACCCATTATTGTAGATGCAGATCTAGACATCCCCGGCCAAAGTGAAAGGCATTGAAAACACCCTATTTTAAATGCTTGTATAAAATTTACATCTTCAATTCTATTTGTACTATTTCCTTTCCTGTATTTGTTCTCCATGTATATCATAAGGAAGCCACCAAATACTAATGCACAGGCAACAGTAATTGGGTTAAACAGCTTGCTCTTAATAATATCATTGAAACGTAATCCTACAATAGCAGCAGGTATAAAAGCAATTAAAATAGTAACCCAAAGTTTAAATCCCCATTTGCCAGGTTTAAGATTTTTAAGCGAATTAAAAATCTTATCCCAATAAAGTACCACTATAGCAAGTATGGCACCTAGCTGAATTACTATCTCAAACATATCTATATAAGCACCATTATATGTTGGTGCTTTGAAGTTTATCAGATTTCCTACTATTATCATATGCCCTGTTGAGGATATTGGCAGGAACTCTGTTATTCCCTCGACTACTCCAATAACAGCAGCTTTAATAATAAATAATAATTCCATTAACTTCACTCCCTATTAAATTTATAAACAAGTATTATTATACTATTACTGTAAGCTTTTTCACAGCATATATATTATTAATAATTTGTTACATAAGTAAAATTATCTTTTTTTCATATATAAATAAAGGATTTAGTGATGGAAATAAAATCAACTCATCACCAAATCCTATTTTTTGTACTATTAAATATTTCTATATAAATTTCACTTAGATTATCTATAATAAATAGTTTAAACTTCAGGCCCAGCTTTTGCTATATCTTCGGAAACATCTTTAAACTTCTCAAAGTTTTTACTAAACTTCAGTGCCAGCTTTCTCGCTGTCTCATCATATGCTTCTTTATCTTGCCATGTATTTCTAGGGTTTAATATTTCATCAGGTACACCTGGACATCTTGTAGGCATCATTACTTTAAACACAGGATGTTCCACAAAGTCAACATCTTTGAATTTTCCTTTCAAAGCTTCTCTAATCATAGTTCTTGTATATGAAAGTTTTATTCTATCTCCATTTCCATATCCTCCAGATAACCATCCAGTATTCACTAAATATACCTGGGTGTTATACTTGTCTATTCTTTCACCTAACATCTTTGCATAGACAGCAGGATTCATTAACATAAAAGGTTCACCAAAGCAAGAGGAAAAAGTAGCTTGAGGTTCAATTATTCCTCTTTCAGTTCCAGCTATCTTGCTAGTATATCCAGACATAAAGTGATACATTGCTGCTTCTTTAGAAAGCCTTGATATAGGTGGCATTACGCCAAAAGCATCTGCAGTTAAAAATATTATAGTCTCTGGATTTCCTCCTACACCGCTTTCTTCTATATTATCTATATAATTTATAGGATATGCTGCCCTTGTATTTTCAGTATACCTACCATCATTATAATCAGGTACCCTATTCTCATCTGCCACTACATTTTCAACCACAGTTCCAAATTTTATGGCATTGTATATCTGGCTTTCTTTTTCCTTATCAAGTCTTATAGTTTTAGCATAACACCCGCCCTCAAAATTAAATACGCCTTCATTAGACCATCCATGTTCGTCATCACCAATGAGTCTTCTTTCACCATCTGCTGATAAAGTAGTTTTTCCTGTTCCTGACAATCCAAAAAATAAGCAAGTTTTGTCATCTTGTCCTATATTAGCAGAACAGTGCATAGGCATAACTCCTTTTTGTGGAAGCAAGAAATTCATTACTGAAAATACTGATTTTTTTATTTCTCCTGAGTAACTGGTTCCCCCTATTAATATAATTTTTTTATCAAAATTTACTAAAATAAAAGCATCTGAATTTAAACCATCTTCTTTTCCCTTAGCCTTAAATCCAGGTACTGATATAATATTAAATTCAGGAGAAAAGCACTTCAAATCCTCCTCCGTTGGCCTTCTAAACAATTGATTTGCAAACAATGCCTGAGATGCTTTTTCACATATTACTCTTATAGGAAGGGTATATTTTTTTAAAGCTCCGACAAATCCGTCAAACACAAAAATATCTTTATCACTTATATAATTTAAAATCTTATCATACATTCTATTAAAAACATCTTCTTCTATAGAAAGATTCACATTTCCCCAATTTATTTTGTCTCTAATGCTTTCTTGATTAACTATAAATCTATCTTTAGGAGATCTTCCTGTGTACTTTCCAGTATTAATCATAAGAGCTCCTTTATTTGATAAAAATCCTTCTCCCCTTTTAATTGAAAATTCCGTTAATTCTGATGGTGATAAATTTTTATACATATTTCTGTATTTATTAATATTTAAATATGATAAGTCAATGTTCATGATGTTTCCCCCTAAATTAGTTTATATTTATATATTACACCATTTATAGAAAAATGCAATAAAAAAATTATTTTAAATTTAATTTTAAAATATTTTATATATTATGCCTGTAATAATACATTATATATTTTGTATATTTTTATATGTACTACATTAAATCTATGTATTTTTTAATATGAGCTATACTTTTTATTTATAAGTTAGGTTAATAATGAATTTTTATTTATTTAAACTTGCAAAAATATTTTGTAAATTATTTCCGATTTTATAATTTATCCGATCGCTACCATTGCTAACACCCCCATCTTCTTCAAAGTGGGGGATAAGCACTGCTACGCGCCTGGATAAGTTCTTCTAAGGTTCAGATGGAGAAAAGGTATTCCTTATAAGCAAACTCCACCTGAACCTAAGAATCTCTTGATTTAACTATGCCTTTATAATGATACATTCTTTTAAATGTTTATTCCCACATTCTATTATCCAGCCTAAGAAATACAGTAAATTTGCAACTTTTTAATGTAAAAATTATAATATTGTATTATAATATTAAGAGTTATTTACTTACTCGTGTATTTATTGTGTAATATAATAGACTTCAATCTTAAATTTAGAGCCTATAGACTTATGACAAACAATATGTAAAGTAAATAAACAAACGCTTTACTTAAGTTGAAGGTGGTGTTAAAAATTAACATAAAATCTTTTTTTAGTATTATTATTTCCAAGATCGTAATAAAATTATCAAAATTTTTATTTAAAGGAGGAAGTAATTTCCCTGGAAAAGTTGCTTTAAAATTAGATAAGAATATTCTTAAAACCATATGTAATGACTATAAAATTATACTTATAACAGGTACAAATGGTAAAACTACAACTACAAGTATGGTCTACAACATGCTAAAGGATGGGAAAAAACGTGTAATTACAAACAATACAGGTGCAAATATGCTGACAGGTATAGTTTCATGTTTTATAGAAAATTATTCGTTTAAAAAATGTAGTGAGACAAACTATGCGGTTATAGA
>DAIMMR010000352.1:0-4223 GCA_036720575.1 Clostridium sp. | reverse complement strand
GCTGGATTCGAACCAACACATACCTGTTCCAGAGACAGGTGCCTTACCATTTGGCAAATGGGCATCATTATGTAAGCCTCAACAATAAACATTATATCACCATAAATTCACATGTCAATAGTTTATTATTAAATACAATACTATTTTACTATTTTTAAAATATATTTGTTAACATAATTTATAAATAAGGTTAATAGATAGTCATATATTAGAAAAGCTATTTGTGCACCTAATACAATTAAATAAGGACTTATTTTTATTTTTAAAAGACCAGGGAAAAATAGACTGTAAAGTAAAAATAGTACTAATAAGCATATATTAAAAAAAGCAAGTTTTATTATAATCTCAAGAGGTAATTTCCTGAGTTTTTCAACAAAATATTTTATTAATCCATAGAGACCAAAGAATACTATATAGGAAAGCACTGTAATTTTAAATCCGCATATTATAAAAGATAGCAAGGAAGTAGCTGCATAAATAGTAATAGCATTTTTGTAATTTGTAACAAGTAACGATAATGGTATGATAAAAGAAGCCAAAGCCAGAAGAAAAACCTTATTTATTGGCACTATGCCACTTAAGTATATTAAAATGACGCCTAAGGTAGTTAAAAAACCTCCTTTGGTTATATTGGAGGTTTTATTTTGAGCTTTTGTCATTGATACCCACCTCTTTTTTAGATTGATAATTTTAGCAATTTCCACCTCCACATAAGCAGTCCAAACAATATAATGTACCACAGATGTTACATATATCAGGGTCTTTTCTCCTGTTGTCATAATAAGGTTGTCTATAGGAATTATTCATGCCTCTTAATTTGTTTAATGCCTCTTGATATTTAAAGTTACTTGGATCAAGACTGCAGGCGGTGCTTAAATTAGTGCTAGCCTGGTCATACCAGCCTTTTCTAGTATTTAAAATTCCCATGAGGTAGTGCCACTCTGCATTTCTTGTATTTATTTCCATGAGTTTTGATTCTGCACTGCTTAAATTCCCATTATAAATATCATTTTCTACAGACTGATATACGCTAGAATTGCTGCCAGTATAGGTATCACTGCTTTCATTACGATATGTATTTGTACCTTCATTTTTCATCAAATAATCATAGGCTTCATTTATGTCTCTCATTTTATCCTCGGCTAAATCTTTAAGTGGATTGTTACCATACTGATCAGGATGATATTTCTTAGCTAAGGTTCTATAAGCTTTTTTTATTTCATCTTTTGAAGCATTTTCATTTATTTCAAGTACTTCATATGGATTTTTCATCTTTGTAAACACCCCTTTTAAAAACTTTATCCATCTTATCTAAAAGTCCATATTGTAATATATTGTGTAGTAATTCTTCATTCTTTTTTATAGGAAGTTTTTC
Organism: Clostridium sp.; assembly: GCA_036720575.1. Taxonomy (GTDB): domain Bacteria; phylum Bacillota; class Clostridia; order Clostridiales; family Clostridiaceae; genus Clostridium_B. Next base: position 2,848 of record DAIMMR010000352.1, on the reverse strand, counting down.
GAAAGTATTCATGCACTGTGCAGCACAGGTACCTAAAATGAAATCAATTCTAGTTTCTATTTCTTTAGAAAATCTTTCATAGTTTAAATTTTCCACGTTAAAACATTTGTTTATAACATTAAATTTCCCCTTTGACATATCATCATGTAAATCATCTAAAGCATCTATAATATATATCCATTTTCCAAGGTTATATCCAAGAAAGTACAATTCCTCTTTAATTTTTTCATACTTAAAAGAACTTAATATAAATCCAGTGAGGTGTGCAAAAGGATGAGCTATCATATCTATGGATTTATTATTAGTTTCCTTTTCAAGTTCATAAAGACTGCTTAAATTGTCTTTTATATGTATAAAAACTTTTTTATAATATTCATCTGTTTTGTTAAAGTATGTTTTGAGACAAACTGACAATACCTTGCTTTTAAAAGAATGATCGTCGACTGTGTCATCTAAAAGTTTGAAATAACTTAGGTATATATTGCAAAAAGCCGCGTATTTTAGAGAGTCATTGTCTTTTAAAATAATTTTTTTTTGCAGTGGATGGAGGATACATCTTTTTTTTACATAAGTTTGTTCACCAGTTCCTAAAGAGTCTAAAAGCAGCGCAAGAAAAGTCATGTCATAATTTAGAGAGATCCTGGGAACATTTCCAATGTTATATTTTATAGATCTGCATAATCCGCAATAATAAGCTTTGAATTTTTCATAATCTTTTATTTTAAGCTCCATTTTATATGGAGTTACATAACCAAACATAGAGTCTCCTATTTCCCGTTTAATATTTCATATATAGTTTTGGAGGTAGTATCCTTTATGGAATATCCAAGCAGATATACCAATTCATTCAATTCTCCATCACTGTTAGTTTCTATTTCTATATAGGGGAAAGGACAGAAGGAGGTGTCATTTATGTCTATTTCAACTAAGCTATTTTTATATTTGTAACTTTCCCGATATTTTTTTATAGATTGAAGTAAGTTTAGTCCAAGTGATTTAAATATTTTTTTACCCGCTTCTGCGTCAAGTATTTCGGTTTCATTTTCTTCCATTACTTTATATTTTTCCTGACTTAAAAGTTTTTTAGTAGTCATGTAAAAATGGGTTGAATTGTGAAGGAGATTTTCTACAATTCTTATTCTGGCATAACCTTTATTTTTTATAAGGCGTCCATCTTTAAAGTCGTATATATAATTTGTTTGATTTTCCATTTTAACATTTATAGCTTTTATCTGTTTTAGTTTTAATCTTATATGGTCAGGATCTATTTTTATTATTCTTGTTTCACATTCTTCCAAAGAATTCACTCCCTATGAAAAAGCTATTGTTATTTTGAATTATACCATAAAAGTTAATACCTAAAGGTTAAATTAATAAAAATTTAATAAGAGGCTTCCTTAAATCTAATAAGGAAGCCTCTTATTTTTTATTTTAAGGAATTTGCAGAACCAAGTACATTATCTATTTTGGATTCTACTACTTTTTGTATTGCATCTCTTCCTGCACCTAAGTATTTTCTTGGATCGAAAACCTCTGGTTTATCTCCGAAAGTTTTTCTTACAGCAGCAGTCATAGCCAATCTTAAGTCAGTATCCATGTTTATTTTGCATACAGCCATTGAAGAAGCTTTTCTAAGCATATCGATAGGTATTCCTTTAGCACCGGCTAAATTTCCTCCATACTTATTGCAAGTTGCTACTGTTTCTTGATCTACAGCTGAAGCACCATGAAGTACTATAGGGAAATTTGGAAGTTTTTCCTGAACTTTTTCAAGTATGTCAAATCTTAATTTAGGTTTGAAGTTTGGTGGAAATTTGAATGCGCCATGGGAAGTACCTATAGCTATTGCTAATGAATCTATACCAGTTCTATTTACAAAGTCTTCTGCTTGATCTGGATCGGTATATATATGTTCTGCGGCAGATACATCATCTTCTACTCCAGCAAGTACACCAAGCTCTGCTTCCACTACTACTCCGTGGTCATGAGCATATTTTACAACTTCCTGAGTCTTTGCTACATTTTCTTCATAATCAAAATGAGAACCATCAAACATTACTGATGTAAAACCATTTTCCACACATAGCTTTACAGTTTCAAAATCAGGACCATGATCTAAGTGAAGTGCAAGGTCAATACCTGTTTCTTCTATTGCAGCGTCTACCATGGCTTTTAAATATTTAGGACCTGCATACTTTATTGCACCGGCTGAACATTGTAAAATAACAGCAGAGTTTTTAGCCTTTGCTCCATTAACTACACCTTGAATTATCTCCATATTATTAATATTAAAAGCGCCTATTGAATATTTTCCTTCATAGGCTTTTTTAAACATATTTTTAGTAGTAACTAATGCCATTATTATTCCACCTTCCAATATAATATTTTATAGCTATAATATAGAATTTTTAAGTGAAAGCTAGGTTTATACACATGGATAGATTACTAGTAATTCAATTTATTCGTATATGTTATTAATATAAGAATAGAATATTTTTATCTGATGGCTACCTACTGTAACACTCCCAATTCTATCAAAGTGGGAGATAACAGTAGCTACGCCCCTAGATAATTCATCTAAACTTAGTGGGAGAAGCAAACTCCCACTAAGTAAGATTCATTGATGTATAAATCTATAAGTTTAAATTATAAACCCTATATAAAGTTTTTAAAGTAATGGACAAACTTATTTTCCGAACATTTTCACAACATTCGCTAATTAAGCCTGAAGGTACTAAACTTATAAGTACAGTATATCAGAAGTAAATCATTTTTACCATAAATACAATATCGAAGTTTGTGTCAAGTTCTAGTGGGCAATTTATTTTTTTGATTTTTCCATTACAAC
>DAIMMR010000351.1:0-4226 GCA_036720575.1 Clostridium sp. | reverse complement strand
TAAAGTACAGTAAATACATAGTGGCACACAAGGGAATATATGACGATATTACACAACTTATAGTTGATAATATTGAATTTTACAAGAGCAGGGCATATAGAATATATGATATTGTAGAAGGCTCAATGACAATGCAGGAAATATTCAGTGCCGTAATAACAGATTTTAAAATTCCTATAGGAAGTATATATAAATATGATGTAATAGAGAGAATGCTGCACTCTTATTTAGAATACCTGTATGAGGTTGAAATGCTGAAGCTGAATATAGAAAATGGATTTTTAAAATACTCAAAATAATAGAAGTATCTGGAATGGATACAATTACCTATTCCAGATACTTCTATTTGCCATTTGGATTAAAAGCTTTTACATTTGAGAAATCTGCTTTATTGAATTGCATAACGCATAGAATAAAGAAGACAACACACATTGCAAGGATAATAAACAGTCCTGCATAGGGTTTTATGATGAAGCCATCTATATTAAATGCTACTCCAGATTTTACAAGGGCACTGGTAGTGAAATTTTTCATGTTGAGAGTAATATACCTGAAAATTGAAGTAGTATAAGTAAGGGGGTTTATGTAAACAAGAGGACGAATTATTTTAGGCATAAGTGTTGTTGGAATATAGGCACCTGACAGGAAGGTAAGCGGCATGGTAAATACAGTTATCATTACCTGGAATGTAGTGGAACTTTTTGCAAGTGAGGCCAGATATAATCCCATACAGCTGAAAGTTATCCCCACAAGCAGCATTACACTGCCCATCTGTAAAAATTGAATAAAATCAAGATTTAACCCCATAAACATTCCTACAACTATAACGAGTAATCCTTGAACAAAGGCAATTATCGTTGCAGAAAGGACTTGTCCTATAGATATCTGCCATCTCTTTATAGGGGATACTATTATTTCTTTCATAAATCCCATGGACATATCCTCGATTATACTTGTGGAATTACTTAGTGCAGCCTGAAAAACTGTCATTATTATTATTCCTGAAATTAGATAGTTAAGAGGCTGTGCAATACCTGTAGTAGTGGATTTCATGACGAATGAAAAAACAAACAGAAAGAACAGTGACATGATTATTGAAAATACAAGCCTTAATTTATCTCTTACAAAATTAGTGAGATTTCTTTTTAAAATAGCAATCATTCCGCGCATTATTATCTTATCTCCTTTCCTGTTATGGACAAGAATACGTCATTAAGAGTACCTTTGCTGGTTTCAAAATCACTGATGGAATTTTTGAATCTGGATACAATATCTAAAATGTTTCCTAACTTGGTTGAGTGTATTGTAAATATATTATCTTTTATCACATATTTGATGCTATTTAATTCGAGATACTCTATAAGTGGGTCATTATCAATGACTTTTATTCTGGTTATATTGGAAGTATACTGTTTCTTAAGATTACATGGAGTATCATAGGCTACTATTTTACCATGATCCATTATGGCAACCTTACTGCATATTTCAGCTTCGTCCATGTAATGTGTAGTAAGGAATATAGTTATGTTCTTTTCTTTTTGAAGTTTATAAATATAATCCCATATATTTGATCTGGTCTGTGGATCAAGTCCGGTAGTAGGTTCATCTAGAAATAGTACCTTAGGATAATGTACAAGACCGCGTGCTATTTCAACTCTTCTTTTCATGCCGCCTGACAGGTTCTTTACAGGCGCTTTTCTCCAATCTGAAAGATCTACAAGATCCAGTACAAAATCAATTCTTTCTTTAATTTCATATTTGGGAACGTTATAGAATTCACAGTGAAACTTTATATTCTCTTCAATGGTAAGTTTGCTGTCCAGGGTGGATTCCTGAAATACTATTCCTATATCACTTCTTACTTTGGATTTGTCTTTTGAAACTTCATGCCCGTTTATTAGGAGTTTTCCTGCAGTTTTGTTTACTATAGTACAAAGGGTGTTAATGGTCGTACTCTTTCCTGCACCATTTGGTCCTAAAAATGCAAATATACTTCCACTTTCTACATTGAAGGAAATATCATCTACAGCAGTAAAGCTTCCATATTTCTTAGTGAAGTTTTTTACTTCGATTATATTGTTCATAATTGTCAGCCTCCTGATTTTTGCTTACGTATATATAGTACATGCCTATTTTAAATTTGCAATAAAGAATTTATAAAAAATTTATAAAAAATAATTTTATAAATTCTTTATAATTGATTTAGGGGAATTTTAATATTTTATCTTAAAATTGTATATAAATATTTTAGAATCAGGTGATAAAATGAAAGAGCATTCAAAAATTTTCAGGAAAATCCATGAAAAATTTATATTATTTCATAAATATAGAACAAATGCAAGAAAAAGTCATGAAGAATTTCACAAGATACAGGATGAAATAAACAAAAAAATCAAAAAAGAATATATAAAAAATAGTGAGTTTGAATGGTATTATAGACATATAAGATATTCACGTATATTCACCATAATTTTTAATATAATTGTATGGTTTTTAATATTCAGATATTTTGGGGCAAAGGCAGTGGCTATTGGCTTTGCAGTGACTTTTGGAATTGGAGGACTGCATCAGTTTTTATTCAACAAAAATCTTGAGAAAGAAATATTCAGGCCTATAAGTAAATTGAAAAAGGGGTTTGATGAAATTTCAAAAGGCAATTATGAAGTGACTGTTGAGGACAATGCCGATAGTGAAATAAAAGATCTCGTGGATTCTTTTAATGAAATGGCAAAAAAACTCAATGAGGGAGTAAAATTAAAAAAGGCATATGAGGAGAACAGAAAACTTCTTATTGCCAATATTTCACATGATCTTAAAACTCCTATTACGTCAATTCAGGGATATATTGAGACAATGCTTGAGAGACAGGAACTTCCAAAAGATAAGATAAACAAATACCACAAGATAATATACAATAATTCTGTCTATATGAACCGGCTTATTGAGGACCTCTTTTTGTTTTCCAAATTGGATATGCAGAAATTGGAGTTGAATCTACAAAAAATAGATGCAAGTGCCTTTATGTTTGACCTAATGGAAGAATTTAAATATGATTTGGAGGATAGGGGTATTGAATTTTATTATAAAGAAGACCTTGAAAAAGCTTTTTACATAAATGTAGATGGGAAGAGAGTCAACCAGATATTTAGAAATATTATTGGAAATGCGATAAAATATGGCTATGATAATATGAGAATAGAAGTCACGTTATATGAAGGCAAAAATCATGTATGTATAGATGTAAAGGACAATGGTCCGGGAATACCTGAGGATAAACTGCCAAATATATTTAACAGATTTTACAGGATAGATCATGCAAGAACAAAAGATTTGATGAGTACAGGCCTAGGACTTGCTATAGCTAAGGAACTTGTGGAATCCCATAATGGTGAAATAAAAGTTTCAAGTATGGAAGGTATAGGTACTTGTTTTACTATTATGCTGCCAAAAGAAATGGAGGATTGACATGAAACAGATTCTAGTAATTGAAGATGATATAAATATTGCTGAAATGGAAAGAGATTATCTAGAGCTTAATGGATATAAAGTTGAAATTGTTCAAGATGGTAATACTGGTATTGCTATGGCATTGAAGGGAGTATACAGTGTCATAATCGTAGATCTCATGCTTCCGGGAAAAGATGGATTTGAAATAATAAAAGAAGTTAGAAAGAAATTTGAAATACCTATAATTGTAGTCTCTGCAAGGACAGAAGATATTGACAAGATACGAGGCTTGAATTTTGGAGCTGATGATTATTTGACAAAGCCATTTAGCCCTGCGGAACTGGCAGCTAGAATAAAATCGCATATAAGCAGATATGAAAGACTTAAGGGAAATAATTTTTCTACAGGTATCATAAACAGAGGTGGACTTGAGATAAATACAGCTTCACACAGGGTAACTGTAAATGGAAGGGATGTAAAGCTCACGTCAAAAGAGTATGACATACTTGTGTTTCTGGCTTTAAATCCAAATATTGTATTTACAAAGGAGAATATTTTTGACAGTATATGGGGAGGTAAATTTATAGGAGATCTTGCAACTGTAGCAGTACATATACAGAAGATAAGGAAGAAGATAGAAAAAGATCCGTCCAATCCAGAATTTATAGAGACGTTATGGGGAACAGGATACAGGTTTAAGCCGTAAATAATATATACAAATTAGTATATGGAAATGAAAACCTTACTATAAAGATTTTGTAATACTAAACGATATAAAT
>DAIMMR010000350.1:0-4227 GCA_036720575.1 Clostridium sp. | reverse complement strand
TTCTTGACGAGCAGGAGAGCGTTAGAGATTACCAGGAGTATTCTGGTAAAATAGAGAATAAAGAAATAAATCAGGTGTTTAAAAAATTTGCAGAAGAATCTGCCCTGCAAGCACGGGAACTAGAAAGACTGCTTAATAAATTTGAAAGATAACTATATAAAATTATCTCATAGAAGGTTATTGTGACCTTCTATTTTTTATAAAAATTACTAGACTTTTTTAACAAAGATAATATAATATAAAATGTGGGAGTTTTTTAAATATTTACTCAACTTTTTTTGAGAGGACAGATGACAATTGACAGTGGACAGTGAAGGATGATTTTTCTCCGCCATGCTGCGAAAAATCTTCGATTTAAAAGAAACTTACCTTCATTGTCCTCTATCAATTGTCAACTCGAAAAACTTTGTTTCGCAATTTTTTATATTAAGTCAAAATTTTATATGTGAGAAAATTGAGATAATTAATAATTGTTTTGGAGGCATATTATGTGTAGTAAGAACATCTCGGAAAGGCATAGGTACATGGTTCTATTTTTTGCATTTATGGCCATACTAAGCTCTATAATTTTTAAGGCATCATTATTTTACGCATTTACTATAAGTATAATTTTTTCAACCTGTGTTTTTGTAAAAAGTGGATTTAGTGTTACTGAGCTATTAGTTATGATAAAGAATAGCCTTCTTGACTGCAGAGAACTACTTACTTTAATTTTATTAATAGGGGCTTTAATCCCTGTATGGTTTTCATCTGGAGTTATACCTACAATAATGTACTATGGCTTTAAATATATGCAGCACATGAATATTCTATTTACGATTTTTATACTTACGTCTGCTGTAGCAGTGTTTATAGGGTCTGCTTTTGCAACTATAAGTACTATTGGAATTGCAAGCTTAGGGTTGGCAAAGGCTTTTGGAATTCCAGATTATATTATTTTAGGAGTAATTGTTTCAGGTGCATTTTTAGCAGATAAAATGTCTCCGATTTCAGGACTTGTAAATCTTACCTTAACTACTGTAAAAACATCCTATAAAAATATGTTGTCATCTATGGTTAATATATTATTTCCTGCATATTTAATAGCTGGCTCTGTATATTTTTACATTGGACAAAGGTATAGTATGGGTTCTAACTCTTCAAATATAAGTAGATATACTACCGCAATTAAGAAAAGTTTTGTAATTTCACCACTTTTTTTACTAATACCTGCAGTAATTTTTATAGTGTGTTTTTTAGGTGTAAAAATAGTTAACTCGCTTTCACTTGGATTAGCTGCCAGTGTGATTTTATCTATGACAGTACAAAACACTAGTATTTGGAGTGTTGTTATGGAAATAACTACGGGTTATGTGGGAAATACAAAATATGAGTATTTGAATAAGGTATTAACTGGTGGCGGAATAACTTCTATGGTTGAGGTTTTATTGATAATGGGAGGAGCTATTTCGTTAAATAGTATTTTTCAAGGGACAGGACTTATAAAACCTATAGTGGATAAAGTAATTTCAACTATAAAATCAAAGGAAGAATTGGTTATAAAGACTTGTGCTATAAGCGGAATGTCCACAATAGTTTGTGACCAAACTGTTGGCATAATATTACCTGGACAACTTTTGAGACACAAGTATGAGGAATTAGGTGTGGAAAATAAGATATTAGCTAGAACAATATCTGATACTGGAACTGTTATTGCTCCATTAGTTCCATGGAATGTAAATTCCTTATTAATTTTAGCAGTTACAGGTATTTCTACAATTAAGTATGCACCCTATGCCTTGCTGTGCTATACACTACCCATAGTTACCATACTTGCAACGTGCATTTGTAAAGTGAAAAAAGCAGGATAATATAATTGTTTGTCCGATGACTACCCGCTCTAATACTCCCACGAACTCTGTGAGAGCGACTGTCACCAAATCGAAAAATTTGTGATATCTGATTTTCGCCAAGTGTACGTTGCGAGCGGCTACATCCCTGGATAACGATTTCCCCTAAAGGATAACGTCTTCTAAGTGCTGAAGCACTAAGAAGCCTGTTAATAAGCATCAAGTGGAGTTGAAATTATATCTGATGCTAAGAACTCTGTTTATACCAATGGAGCAAACATTCTTAAAATTGATTCCACAATTTTTTTTAAGAAGCTTCTTTTTTCCCATACATCTTTGTCTATTTTTTTTGATACTTCTATAGTTTTTAAAAAATCTTTGTAAATATCATCTATTATGGGGACATTGTACAGGTAGGTTGCACATTCAAAATGTAAATATAAACTTCTGTAATCCATATTTATGGTTCCAACTACTGCACATTCCCCATCAGATACAAAAGTTTTTCCATGGATAAATCCTGGTGTATATTCGTATATTTTCACCCCTGAATCTAATAATTTGTCGTAATGAGATCTAGTGAGAATTTGTACAATTTTTTTATCTGGAATAAAAGGTGTTATTATTCTCACATCTACTCCCCTTTTTGCTGCTAGGGAAAGGGCCAGTGTCATTTCGTAGCCTATTACCAAGTATGGAGTAGTAATATAAATGTAATTTTTAGCACTGCTTATAATGTTTAAATACACGTATTCTGCTACCCCATCAGGCTTTATGGGTCCACTGTTATAAGGCATTACAATACCCTGACTTTTTTCTAGTTTGCATGAAGTATTATATTTTGAAAAGTCCTCTTTCTTTTTTGATATTGATTGCCACATTCTTAAGAACATAATTGTAAAGCTATAAACTGCTTCTCCTTTTAAGCATACAGCCATGTCCTTCCAGTAGCCATATTTTTTATATTCATTTATATATTCGTCACCTATATTAATCCCACCAGTAAAGGCAACTTTTCCGTCAATTACAGTTATCTTTCTATGATCTCTATAATTCAACATAAAATTTAAAATTATTTTAAAAGGATTAAATATTTTTAGCTTTATATTATTTGTTTTAAGGGATTTTTTAAAGTCCTTTGGTAAAACAAGCAGGGAACCCACATAGTCTACTAGGACTCTAACTTCTACACCACTTTTAGATTTTTCTTTTAAGATTTCAAAAATTTCATCCCACATTTTACTTTTTGAGATTATGAAGTACTCTAAAAAAATAAATTTTTTGGCATTTTTTAATTCTTCTAAAAGTTTTTTATACATGTCCTCTCCCGAAGAGAAGTAATCAACTTTTGTATTTGTATAGCATCCATAGTCACTAATATTTTTTATAAGCCTTGTTTCGTTGTATCTTATTTTATTTTTCTTTTTAAAAGAAGAGAGCATATCTTGGTCTTCTTTTGGAAATACGTTTTTATCCGATTCTATTTTGTTTATTTTATTAAAGTTACGTTTTATTCCAATCCTAGAAAAAATATAAATAAGTACTCCTACTACTGGAATGAGAAGAATTAAAACTATCCAGCTAATTTTATAAGAAGTATTTTTATCCTTATAGTTTAAATGAATTACAAAAAGGGCACTTATGATCTCAAAAAAGACAAAATAATATATTAAAGATATATTAAATGAATTGAAAACAAGTGCTATGGCCACAAACTGAAACATTGTCCAAAATATAAAAATTATAAATTTAAAAACTGCCATAAATATTCTTCTTTCACCCAATAGCAGCACCTACTTTTCAAGTTTTTATTTTATTTTATCATAAACTATGTCAATGAAAAAGGTTAAGATTTCTTTTTAAAAGAAGTACCACAATTTTTACATGTTATGGTTACTTTTCCTTTGTGTCTAGGAACTCTTAATTTTTGGGAGCAGTTTGGACACTTAAATATTTTATACTGTTTATGATTGTTCATAGAATAGGTAAATCCACTAAACTTTTTAGCTGCAGGTGAAATGAAATTTTCATAGGCCTCAAGTTCCTTGTATCTTCTGTATTTATTTCTTGAAAGGCATCTCCATGTACTGTATATGAAAAATACAAACCCTAGTGTAGCTGTACGTCTAAATAAAGATAGAACAATTCCGCCAATGTAAAGGTGGGTAGAAAGTTTATCAATGCCATAACTTTCTCTAAAATAATAGGAAAGTTTATTTAAAAAGTTTCTCAAAGTAATCGCCCCTTTAAATTAGATTTATAATCATAGGTTTACATAATATTCTATTTAACTTCTAGATAATTATACAGTATAATTGAAATTTTTGCATTAGGCAAGAAACTTAAGTTTGTGTCAAGTTCTAGTGGGCAATTTATTTTTTTGATTTTTCCATTACAA
>DAIMMR010000349.1:0-4228 GCA_036720575.1 Clostridium sp. | reverse complement strand
AATAATATATTTATTACTAAATATGGAGTTTCTATGACACATAATAAGTTATGGATTGATATGATAAATCCATCTGACGTTCAATTTTTCAACTCACTCCTCAAGGATTTGTATGAATATGAAATAATTTCAACCACAAGAAATCGTGCAGAAACAGTGGACTTGGCAGATTACTTTAAAATAAATAATACGGTTGTTGGCAGAGATTATACTAATCCCGCAAAAAAAATACTAGGTATGATTTTTAGAACTCTGGATCTATCTCTTATTACACCAAGATTTGATTGTTCTCTTTCCTTCGAGAATGGGATGTCTGTTTTTGTTTCTAAGCTTCGAAGAAAAAAATCTATAATGTATTGTGATAATGATTTGAAATTTATTCAGAAAAAAAGCTCTATCCAAGATTTTGAAACAAAACTAAAATCGCTTGCAGATTTTACAATAGTGCCTAAGGTCTGTTATGATAATTTTAAGAATTATTATGATGAATCTAAATTACTAGCTTTTGATGGAATTAAAGAAGATATTTATATTGCAGATTACATTCCTAACAGTTCTTTCTTAGATACTCTTCCTTTTGAAAATTTCATTGTTGTAAGGCCTGAGGCATTAGCATCAATATATGTTAAAGATAAGGAAAGTATAGTTCCAGAGTTATTGAATGCATTTACAAAAGAAAACATTAATGTAGTTTACATTCCTCGGGATGAAGGTGATGCCCGATATGCAGAGGGTACCAATGTTTTTATTCCCGAAAGAGCATTCAATGGTCTTGACCTTTGTTATTATGCAGACGCTATTTTAACAGGATCTGGCACACTTGCAAGAGAGGCTGCATGCATGGGTACAACATCAATTTCTTTTTTCCCTAGCAGTATATTGCTATCTCCTGATCAGTATTTAGTAGATGAGGGAAGAATATTTCACTCTAGGAATGTGGAGAATATTGTAGATTATGTTATATCTAGAAAGAATAATCAACCTGTTGATCTTTCAAAATCTAAGAAAGCAAAAGATTCAGTTGTATCGATGACCAAGGAAATATTAGAAGGAGATCAGTAAAAATGCATGTCTGTATTGTGTTTTCTACACCTTTTCCTCCTAGAGAGGGTATAGGTAATTATGTTTATAATCTTTCCAAACAATTAATTTTGAAAGGTCACAAAGTTACTCTAATAACTAGAGGTGATTTAACTTTTAAAAAATATAAATATGAAGATATAAATATATTAAAACCGACCTTTATTCCTATCTATCCTTTTCATGTACATTTCCATAAAATTTTCACGGATAAACTATTTAAAAAACTAGAATCTTCATTTGATATTGTTCATATTCATTCTCCTCTTGCACCGGTAATATCAACTAACTTACCAATAATTAGTACCTTCCATACTCCAATGAAAACAGACACTATTAATTTTGAGTCGGTAGGACTCTTTTCTTATGCTGCAAAAGCTCAAAGTATAGTTAGTTATCATATAGAAAAAGAACTACTTGAAAGATCTAAAATTATCACTACTGTCTCCTCTACTGTAACTCAAGAATTGGCTAATGAATATAGAATTAATTATAACAATCTACATATAATTTACAATGGTGTCGATGAAAATACTTTCGTGCCAATTGATAAAAAATGCAATAAGAAATATATTTTATATGTAGGAAGTCTTGCCTATCGAAAAGGTCTATTTGATTTAGTTGAATGTGGAAAATACATTTGTAACAAATATCCAGATATTAATTTTGTTATTGTTGGAGACGGAGTTCTTAAAAATAAAATCGTGAATAAAGTAAAGCAACTAAATTTGGAAGATCGATTTTTGTTTAAGGGACATGTTTCAAAACAAAAATTAATCCATTATTACCAAAATGCATTCATACATGTTGTTCCTTCTCACTATGAGGGCCTACCAACCGTTTTATTAGAAGCAATGTCTTGTGGATTGCCCGTTGTTGCAACCAGTGTAAGTGGAAATCTCGATGTTATTTCTTCTGGGGAAAATGGTATCTTAGTTCCTCCAAAAGCACCAAAAGAGATGGCTGAGAAAATCTCTTTTTTAATTCAAAACGACGATTTGAGAATAACATTAGGAATGAAAGCGAGAGAAACAATTGAAGATCGATTTACATGGAATTCGATCTCAAATAATATAATTTCTCTTTATAACTCTTTAATAGGTGAGAACTAAATGCGAGTTGCAGTCGTATGCTTTGATTTTAAGTTGTCAAACATTAGATTACAACCCTGGAGATATATTTATGAAATCTCAAAAGGCATTACTTCAAAAAACATCGATCTTCTTATTATATCTGATGGTTCCTCTACATCACCTACTGAGGATAATATAGATGGTATAAACATCACTCGCTTAGACACACTTCGTTCCTTACCCTTTAGAAAAAACGATCATTTAATTTCCGTTATCGAAAAGTATTCTCCAGATATCATTTTGTGGTCATTAAATAATACAAGCTTTTATTTTTATGAAACAATTAAGACAATAAATAAACCAATAGTTGTTCTATGGCAAAGTACATTTTATGATTTAAGTTATATTTTAAGTTTAGGTTTAAGTGAACTCATTCGTAATTTTAATTCTCTTCTTCTTTACGTAATTAATTCTTTCATCCCTAATTTATTTATTAAGAAGGTCTTGATGTTGCCTTCAATAAAAAAAGTTATAACATTAAACGAAAACAGTAAAAAATCTTTAATGAAATACGGTCTTTTAGATAATGATATTTTCGTAATTCCACCTGGAATTCATGATTATGATTTAGAATTACCTGATATGGTTAGTGTGGAAAACAAAAAACTTGAGATTATAGACAAAAATAATTTTATTATACTATATTTAGGTTCTCCTCTTTCGCTGAGAGGCATAGATACTTTGATTGAGGCTGTTTCTAATGTCAAGGAGACAGTTCCTTCTTTACAGTTGGTAATACTTTCTAGACGTCGTTCTAATAATTTAATTAAAGAAGATGACTATATTAAAGATTTATGTTGCAAAAAAGGTATTCAAAATAACACTATTATCATATCTAAATTTCTAGAACGCAATGATATTAAAGAATTTATAGTGCTGGCAGATGTAATTGCTTTGCCTTTCAAAATTGTTCAATCCGATACTCCTACTAGTATTTTAGAAGTAATGTCTCTAGGAAAAACTGTAATATCAACAAAAGTTGACGGAATTCCTGAATTATTGGCTGAAAGTAGAGGGTATTTAGTAAATCCTAACGATTCCGTTGCTCTTGCTAAATCAATACTTTATCTTTACTCTAACTCGAGTATAAGAGAAAAAATAGGCGTGACAGCAAGAGAATATATGTTAGAATATCCAAAGTGGGATCAAATAACTCAAAATTTCTTAAAACTTTTTGAGCAGATTATAGTATAACTCAATTATCTGAGTTTTTGTAGTTAAAGAGGGCTGATGATGGAAAAAAAACCTTCACTTCTTTGTATTATAGGAGTAGACGGTGTTGGAAAAACAACACATGCGCATAAATTGCTTAATTTATTAAGAAATAAAAACATAACTTGTAAATACACATGGTTTCGTTTTTTCCATTTTTTTTCTCTCCCATTACTTGCAGTTTGTCGATTAACTGGTTTAACTGTTTATGAAGGAGAGGGAACTAAAAGAGTTGGGAAACATGAATTCTATAAATCTAAAATTGTTTCTTTCATATATCCTTGGATTCTCTTCATTGATATATTACCAATGTATTTCATTAAAATATATATCCCACTCAAATTTTTGGGTTACACAATTATTTCTGACAGATTTATATATGACACTCTCGTAGATTTAATGATTGACACAAATGATTTTAAGTTATACAATAAGTTAATTGGGAAGCTATTCCTTCGATTAATACCTCAAGACACTCAGACTATTTTGATTGATTTAGATGAATCAATTATCCGTAACCGAAGGACTGACTTATTGCATGATAAATCCTTAAGACTTCGTAGAGATGTCTATTTCATGATATCTAAAGAATTTGGAATCCCTACTATAAAGAATAATTTAGACATTGAGATGATTCATATTAAAATTGCTAAAAACTTTGGGGTATACTAATGGATATTTGTGCTGTTTATCAAAATATATTACCTAAGTTTCCTGAGAAAATTGCTTTCTTCATACTGAGATTGGTAAATTGGTTTTTTCAAGGTTTGCTTTTTGCTTCAAAAACCGAATTAATTATTAAG
>DAIMMR010000348.1:1406-4229 GCA_036720575.1 Clostridium sp. | reverse complement strand
GAAGAATTAAGAGAATATCGGGTAAACGGTCTAAAATATAAAGATAATAAACCTACTGAGTACATTTTATGTGTTTGGAATGAATTATATTTTGTACCTTACTATTGCTATGAGATAGCAAATATCAATGATAGATCTCGATTTAAAGGCTGTTGTGACATAGTAATTGTTTCAGAATTTAATAGAGATACTGCCTATTTCAATGCTATAGCTGAATCTTTGTCTAGAGATTTATTCTGTTACTGTGTTAAAGCTAATAGCTCAGAATTTGGTGGTACATGCATTCTTCAACCTTCAAAAAGTGAAAGTAAATATTTGATAAATTTAAAGGGAGGGGACGAAGATTATGTTGTTACACATACTCTAGATATTGATAAATTAAGGCATTATCAAATACGTGATTATGAGAGTGATGTTAACCCAGAACTTAAGCCAAAACCACCAGGATTTGATGATCATAGAGTTAGGGCGCGGATGAAACTTCCATCTCGCAAAAATAATGGAGAACAAACATGGCAATAGATATTTTATCATGGAACGTAAACGGTCTTAGAGCACGATATAACAAAGGACATCTTAGCTGGCTATTAGAAGAAAACCCAGATATATTCTGCCTTCAAGAAATTAAAGCCACCGAAGATCAGGTAAAAGAAACTATAAATGGATTTGATGATTATTATTCCTTTTATTCCTCTTCAACTGTGACTCCAGGTTTCAGTGGAGTTTCCATTTACTCTAAGATTAAGCCAAAGAAGGTTATTGATAACTTTGGGGATGGGAAGTATAAAGAAGAAGGCAGAATTCTAAAAGCAGAATATGATGATTTTACCCTTTTAAACATTTATTTCCCTACCGGAGCGGACTCAGATAAAAGTATCCAGGCAAAGATGCTCCATCATAAATTAATGTTTTATGAAAGGTTCTTAAACCTAACCGAATCATTATCCTCTTCTGGTGAGAAAGTATTGATCTGTGGGGATTTCAACATTGCTCATAAACCACTCGATCTTGCTAACCCTAAAAATGCATCTAAAAAGCCGGGCTTCCTGCAGGTAGAAAGAGCACTTTTTGATAGATTAATAGCCCAGGGATATAACGATACCTTCCGTGAGTTTAATCAGGACCCCAATCACTATACTTGGTGGAGTAACATGTACAACCTCCGAGAAAAAAATATGGGAATGCGTTTAGATCATTTCTTTGCCACTTCCAATCTTAAAAATTACATAAAATCAGCTTACACCCGCCCTGAAATTATGGGATCTGACCATTGCCCTATTGGAATTGAAATCCAACTCTAAATTTTATTTTTTTTCAATAAATTAATCTTAATGATAGTTTTGGGAAATCAACATGATAACCAAAGATATATGTATTTCTTCATAATAATTACTATATAAATATTAAAGAGGTAATATTATGAGAATCAGTATGTCGTTACCAGATGAGATTATAAAGGACTTGGATGAAGTATTAAAGAAAGAAGGATATCATTCCCGATCCAATGGGATTGCAGACGCCTTAAAAGAATATGTTATAAATCATCAAAATGAATAATTCTATTTCCTTTCGTACGCTATAAAAAAGGATAAACAAACCATAACCTTAGGTTTTTGCTTTAATTTTAGTAGTTTGCTTGTTATTTTCATTATTATTCTTTTTAATTGTCCTAATATTCTCTGGAACCATCCCCCCAATCAGTAGTGATAAAAAAATAATCATTTAACATTAATTTAACTCTTCAACACCAAAACGAAGATTTATTGACAATTTTTTTGGAGGAATGTAATAATTGATACATTAATCTGCATAAATGTACCTACCCTATTTATAATAGGAAAGTCATATAATGTAGTATGAAGCTCTTACAATTGAAAGATGATATAAACAATGGAACGAACTTGATGTTCTATAAAAAAGATGTTTATAATTGTTTTAAAGAATTGAAGAGTGAATACTTATGTGTTTATTACAATGAACCGTTACCAATTAAGATGAGATTAGTAGACGCTATGAACATTATAAGTGGTTACAGTAAGGCACAATTAAATCGTTTAAGCATACCCGAACTCACGAAATTCTTGGTAGAAGAGTTGGAGTCTAAAACATTAATAATACTTTTCAACCATTTTGAGCGACTGACAGAGAGATCTTTACAGATATACCAGTATCTCAACAGCATGGAAAACATCCATCTTATCTGCAGTTTCAATGTAGTTAAAACCTTTAAACCAGAAGTGTATCTCTTCTTCAAAACTTTTAAATGGGTTAATATACAAGATTATAAATTTGAAAATACTAAAGATGAAATTAACATCACTTACGCGGTTTATGCTATTTTAAGTATATACTGTTTTTTTATTTACCTGAAAACCTCATTTTCCTGTAATATAGCTTCACTATTACTCGGAGGAGCCTGGTTTGGATTTTTAATATTCAGGACCTTAATGTATACAGGAGGAAGATCATGAGAGAATACACCCACATTGCTGGTGCCATCCTATTATTTTTAACATTCGCTTATTTAACCAATATCAACAACCTGATAATTGGAATATTTTTTGCAGGATGGATATCAGTATTCCCTGACCTAATAGACAAATTAGCAGGAAAACACAGAGGCATTGGTCATTCCATAATCTGGTTGATTCCTTTTGCTTTTGTAGGTATCTTCAATTTAACAATTGCAGCTGCTATAGTAATAGGTTTCATTTCTCATATCTTTCTTGATCTCATGACCATCCATGGTTGCCCATTACTGTATCCCCTAATAAAAAGCGATTTTGTTTGTTTTAATAGGAGAAGAAGAATAAAAACAGGCAC
>DAIMMR010000348.1:0-1306 GCA_036720575.1 Clostridium sp. | reverse complement strand
AAGGTTAGCGAAAATGAAACAACGATTATAGTTAATGATATTTGACATTAATAAGTTAATTAATTATTAATATATTATAAACAATTTATATGAGTTTTAAGGGTAGTTCAAATGCCGGGAGATTATATAATAAATTTCGTAATTGCGGAACTGAAAATAGATCCAATGCGATTTTTTTGCCTAAATTGTGGTAAAAAGTTTACTCATTCTACAGAAGTAGATAGTAAATGTGTTATAAAGAAAAAGGTAATATTTAGTTAATTTCTGAAATAATCTTACAACAAATAATAAAAAGTTGTATATTGATAGCTATAGGTTGTTTGTTTTAATTTTAGGAGTTTATGATGCCAATTAAGTGACATTCATATGAATGGGCATATATAATATTTTTATAACCCTAACTGAATTTAAGATAATTTTTTAATACATGATAATAAATTTTTTTATACAACATTATATATTAATTGTATAAATGGGGAGTGGGAGCAATGGTAAATGATTTAAATACTTTATCATCAGGATTTGTAGCAATAGCAGGGGTTGTTGTGGGGTTTATTTTAACGGGAGTATACAATTATTATACAGAAAAAGGAAAAGAAAAGAGACTTAAAAAAAACATTCGAACTTTAATTAACCTTGAAATTAAACAAAATCTGAATTTACTAAAGGAATTTTATAAAAATGTTAAAAATATTAAAACCGTAAAAAATCCGACTGAAAAACAATTAATTGATGAATACTCAAGAAGATTGATCGAATTGCCATTACCTCCTTGGAGACATACAAGATGGGATTCCCAAACTGCAACACTACCACTCGCGCTATCAAATGATGAAATTAGTAATATTGCCTTTTTTATAATCAACTAGATTCTTTAAATTTGATTCAATCTAAATTAATTGATTTGGAAAAATCTTATCAACCCCGCCCAAATCAACATTCTGAGTATAGAGATCATTTATTCAAAGAAAAAGCCCATAAACATTGGAAAAGTTATGAAGAAATAGCAAATAAAGTTCTAAAAAAAAGAAAATACGTTTAAAATGATTTAAATTATATTATTTACAAATAAATTATATCATTTCAGACACTTGGGGTTAAAAAATAAATGGTTACCGAAAGGGGAGTATCCAGTAGTCAATGATATGAACGTGAGGGAACCTTGAATCGGGACTCAATTGACTGATGACACTTTTTATAAAAATTCATTATTATTTGTTCTCTCAATTTTCAAAGTGTCATAATACTCCAGTGCCTCTGGTTTATCATTAAAACTATGCACTAACTCTTTGTTCTCTTCAACAAT
>DAIMMR010000347.1:0-4237 GCA_036720575.1 Clostridium sp. | reverse complement strand
TGAGCCAGGATCAAACTCTTAATTTAAAAGTTTGCATTGACTCTATAGAAAATTGCCATTAGCTTCGCAATACTGCGTCAAAGCTTTCATTCCGGTGCTCAATTACGTTAGTAAGTTCCGCTCCTCATTCAAACTTTTCCTTGTCTTACTCGCTACTGCCAATTTTTAATATATTACATTTCAGCTTGTTAGCAAAATATAATACATTATTCTTACGAAATTACTTCTTAAACTGCTCTCGCAGCTCAAAAGAATTGCTGGTTTATTCTAAATAAGTTATACTTATATCTTCCTCTGTTTAATTTTCAAGGATCATTTCGCCGTCTCACTTTGACAGCTTTTATAGTTTATCATCTATTTCTTACTTTGTCAACATCTTTTTTTCAAAACTTAATTTTGAATTGCATGAGATATTAAAATTGATATTTTCAAATTAATGTCTTCGCTTAATGACGACAGTTGCTATTCTATCACATTCCCTATATACATAATTAATAAGTATTACCATTACATGAAATTATCTTATGATACATATCTCATAGTACTTATTTCTTAAATATTCTTATACTGACACACTAGGTTATGTTGTTTTTTTAATATAATAAAGCAAGCAGAGTTCTTGGTATCAGATACCTGATGCTTATTAACAGTCTTCTTAATTCCTCTAGTACTTAAAGTACGTTATCCTTTATGGAAAATCATTATTCAAATATGTAGCCAATCTAATGCTCCCACCTAAATAAGATGAGAGCCATCAGATAAAATTATTATTTTTTATCATTTAAAGCTTTCAACATTCTTCAAAAAGCAATTAGCCATATCGCAATGACAGTAAAATTGAAAGTTTTCTAGAGATTTTTGTAAAGAATATAAAGTATAACTTACCATATCTTTCTTTGCATTTTCACCCATATGCCCTATTCTTACTACTCTCCCTTGTAAATATCCAAAAGATCCTGCTATTAAAACATTGAAATTATCTACCATATATTTTCTAAGCTTAGATTCATCTATTCCTTCTGGTACTTCAATAGCTGTAACTGTATTTGAATATCCATTTTCATTATAAAGATTTAATCCTGCCTCTTTAACTGCTATCCTAACACTTTTACCTATTTCCCTATGTCTTTTCAAAATATCTTTATCTTTTAAAATATTATCCACCGCCGCTTTAAGTCCAACTATATCACTTATAGGAGGCGTATATGGAAACCACTTTTCTTCATAGTAATTCTCCCAAATTAGCAAATTACAATAAAAAGACTTTATTGGTTTTTTCCTATCTTTCATAGCTTCAAAGGCTTCCTGGCTTATACTTATTATTGTAAGTCCTGGAGGTGCAGAAATACACTTTTGTGATCCACCTACTACTATATCTATATTCCAATTATCTACTTCTAACTTTTCTCCTCCCATTGCAGATACACTATCTACTACAGTTAATATCCCTTTTTCTTTAAGCATGGGGCATATTTTTGATATATTATTTAACATTCCTGAAGGGGTATCACAATGGACAACTGTAGCATACTTAAAGTTACTATCCTTATCTAAAAATTTCTTCAGTTCATCCACATCTATTTCCCTTTTTCTATTTCCTTTAAAAAACACTACTTCTCCGTCATAAAGTTTTACAAAATCAGCAAACCCTTCACCATATATGCCATTGTCAATTACAAGTACTCTATCTCCTTCTTCCGTAAGAGAAGCACAAGCTGCTTCAAGACCAAGTATTCCTTCTCCGCTTAATATTCTAACCTGATTTTTAGTATTTAAAAATTTAGCTATGTCTTCACATGTTTCTTTATAAAAATCATAAAATTGAATATCTAAGTCAGGATTTGTACATCTTTCACTTCTGGCAAACCTAACATTATCTCTAACTTCTGTAGGCCCAGGTGTCATTATATATGGAGCTTCCATAAAAATCACCTCTTAAACAATTTTAATAAGAATTATATCATCAGCTTTATGATTTTCAAAATGTATGCATACAATTTTTTATATAGCCATATTATATCAATAATTTAACCTATACTTAATTGAAAATGCATTTAAAAGCTCTTTATATGCTAAAATATAATTGACGTTGATAGTTTAAAGGAGGAACTTCTTTTATGAATGCTAAAGAAGAGCTTATAGAAAAAATTAAAAAAATATGTGATGGATATGCTGCAACGCCTACTGGCGGATATATTTTTGGTGATGGACCTATTCCTTGTAATATATTATTCATAGGTGAAGCCCCAGGCAAAACTGAGGTAGAACAAGGTAAACCTTTTGTGGGAATGGCAGGAAAGACCTTTGAAAGTTATCTAAACTCCATAGGTTTACAAAGAGAGAATATTAGAATAACTAACACTTGCTTTTTAAGACCAATAAAAATAGGCCAAGGAAAGAATGGGAGAAAAACTATAAGTAACAGGCCTCCTAAAACTTCCGAAATTGAACTATTTAAAGATATACTAAATAGAGAAATTGAACTAGTTTCCCCTAAAATAATTGTAACTTTAGGAAATACTCCTTTAAAAAGATTTACTAAATTTAACTCTATAGGTGAATGCCACGGTAAAGTTTATTTTAATGAAGATCTGAAAAAGGACATATTCCCTATGTATCATCCATCTGCGTTAACTTATAATAGAAATGAGTCTTTCAAACTTATGTATGAAACCGACTGGGAAAAATTAAAAAATACTCTAAGTAGTATTTAAAGTTCCCTTTTGCTAATATATATTGTAAAAACTTTATAAACAGAGTTCTCGGCATTAGATGGAGTTTTAACTCCATCTAATGCTTATTAACAGGATTCTTAGTGCTTTAGCACTTAGAAGGCGTTATCCTTTAGGGAAAATCGTTATCCAGGGACGTACCTGCTCGCAACGTAAACTTGGAGAAGTGGGAGTATTAGAGCAGGTAGTCATCGGACAAGATAGATTCTTGTTACTATATTATTTCCTTAAAGTTTTCCAGATGTTTTAATACTTTTATAGTATCTTCTATATCATTTATTGATACCATTTCAGATGTGGAATACTTATATCTACATGGTACTGCAATTTCTCCAGTTCTTATTCCAATTCTTTCTTTATGTACTAATTCCCCTTCAGATTTACCTGTACTTATGCTGTATTGTAAATTTATTTCTGATCTCTTAGCACAATTTTCTAACATCTCTTTTATATCTTTATGCATTATAAGTGAACTATCCATAATTTTAATTACTGGCCCTTCATCTATATTTATGTTGTTTTTTCTTTCTTCTGCATTTGTGGCGTTTTCAGTACCAACTATTATGCAGTAATCAGGGTCTATATTATTTGCAGCAATTCTCGCACCTATTCCTCCTATTTCACCTTGAGATGCAAATACAAAATCAAGCTCAACATTTTCTACTTTTACATACTCTATAAGCTTTAAAAGTATGTAGCATCCTACTTTATTATGTAGAAGTGGACTTATAACATTGTTGTCGCCTACGCTTAGATATGGTCCTACAAGAGATGCCATATCCCCTTCACTTACTTTCTTTAAAGCATCTTCCTTTTCATTTACGCCTATATCAACAAACTCGCCTTCTACAGAAGTATATATTTTCCCCAAGGTTCCATTATCAAACCTTATGAAACTATGAGATATATCTTCCTTTTTAAAATTTCCTATGTTGTCCACTCTTATCATGCCGTCATCATCTATATGATTTACTATAAAACCTACAGAATCCATATGAGTACACAGCATTATTTTAGTTTCACCAGAACCTAATTTTACTATTACATTACCTATATCATCTTCATACATATCTTGATTGATTTCATTTAAACGTTCCTTTATTACTTCCCTCACTTCATCTTCTTTACCACTAACTCCAAAAGAATTGATTAATTTTATTAGAAGTTTATCCATAAAAATTTCACCCCTCAATATTTTAAATTATCATCTATAAACAGAGTTCTTGGCATCAGATGGAGTTTTAACTCCACCTGATGCTTATTAACAGGATTCTTAGTGCTTTAGCACTTAGAAGGCGTTATCCTTTAGGGAAAATCGTTATCCAGGGACGTACCTGCTCGCAACGTAAACTTGGAGAAGTGGGAGTATTAGAGCAGGTAGTCATCGGATAAATCTGACAAATAACTTTTTACCAAAGTTAAAGTACTTTCATAATCCATCAAGCTGCACATTGAAATATTATAATCCATATGTTTGCATGGTATTAATACCGCTGCTGTCTTGC
>DAIMMR010000346.1:0-4240 GCA_036720575.1 Clostridium sp. | reverse complement strand
AAAAGGTATTCCTTATAAGCAAACTCCACCTGAACCTAAGAATCACTTGATATATAATCCTCCATTTTCTCAGTTTCAAGTTTAAGTCCATTTACCACCATATCATCTTTTAATTCTATAAGTAGGCACTTTCTACCACTCTTATTTACTACCTGTTTTACACTTCCTAGGTCGTGAGGATTTATAGTTATACTTGTATCTTCATTTTCTATCTTTATAGATTTACTTTTAAAATCAGGAATTATATTTCTAACTTTAAATTCATAGTCTCCCCCACATACTTCCTCAAATGCGCTTTTTACAACTTGTGGATTTTCTATACCGCTTTCTCCAAGCACTTCTGTCACTTGTTTCATGTCTAAAGTAGTTTCTTCCTCATCCTCTTCTTCACTTAGTTTTTCATTCATTTTTTCATATATTTCCTGCATGGTATCAGGATTTATCTTTCCCCCTGCTGCTGTGCCTAATATAGCATTAAAACTTTCTTTTTCTTCTACCGCTGTAGGCTTTATAGTACAATTTAATACTTGTTGCACAAAAGAACTGTTTATTTGTTTTGCCTTTTGAGAATAATATATAACTTTATTTACATCTACATACTGGGAAGAAAAACTTGGAAACATAAATCCATCTAGCGGCGAATTTAAATTTATAACCATATCCAGTGCAGAATTTGGTTTAAATCTCATTTCAGCATAATCAAATTTTAGTACCTTTTTAGGAATTTCTACCTTATTTACACTACACAATATAAATTCTATGGCATGTACATATTCCTCTGGAGAATCCTCGTTTCCCTTTTTCTTATCTGCATTATAATACTCTGCTTTTACAAAATTTATAACTACATCTGTATCATAAGTATAATTTTTAGAAACTTTATCTACTATTTTATCCCCAAATTCAGCTATACTTTGTCCAGAATTTAGCGCTTGATATAATATATTTTGAGTGTGCTCACCATCTTCATCGCCGCTGCTTTCTTTAAAGTCCAATTCAAATATTTTAGAATCCAGAGTTCCCGTAAGCACTTTTTTAAAGTTATTCAAATATAACTCTCTTTTTTCCACTTCCATCATCTCAAAATGTTCCAGTTCCCTAGTTATTATTTCTCCATTATCCTTTTTTAAATACACACTGTATACCTCTTTAATAGGAAGTATATAACTTCCTAGTTTAAACTCTTTCCTTATACTTGCCAAATCCTTTTTATTCATACTTATCTCTCCAATTCATTAAAAGTTCAATTTGAATTATTACAAGTTATATTTTATCACAACTTTTAATGGTATAAATTTAATATTTTTGATACAATGAGTATACAAAATATAATTTTAAGAGAGGTTTTTTATATGGATTTTTTAAAAATAAGTGATATAGCCTACCAGGAATTCAAAAAATTTTTAGATGAGAATAACGCAACTTCTGGTGCAATAAGAATATATTTGGCTGGCATGACCTGTCATGGGCCATCTTTTAACATATCTGTAGATAAAAAAAAAGATCATGATTTGATTCAAAAAATTAAAGATATAACTTTTATTGTAGATAGTGATCTGTTTGTACAATTTAGCGGTTTTATATTGCTGTGTGGAAGTGAAAATGGACTTGGAGGATTTACTTTAGAACCTGTATTCAAGCCTCAGGCTTCTAATTGCAGTAGCTGTAACAGCTGTCATGGATGTGAAGAATAATTAAAAAAGGAGGTACAGCCCCTATAAATAGGAAAGCTGTCCTCCTTTTTTTAATTGAAAAGTTCTGTATTTTCAACTGCTTTTTCTACTAAACTTTCTATGTTCAAAACGCTTTCGGCCTTTCTTATTTCGGAAACTCTAGGCTTAGTTTTGGGATGTTTGGGTACGAATATAGTACAGCAATCTTCGTAAGGAAGTATTGATGTTTCATAAGTACCAATTTGTCTTGCTTCATCCATTATGTCTACTTTATCCATGGCAATAAGAGGCCTGAAAACTGGTCTGTCCGCTACATCATTGCTTACAATTAAGCCTTCCATAGTTTGACTTGCCACCTGACCCACACTTTCACCTGTAGTTACCGAATCAACATTGTATTTCTCTGCCAGCTTGCAGGCTATTCTCATCATGAATCGTCTCATTATTATAGTTAGTTCATCTTCCCTGCAATTTTTAATTATCTGCATTTGTATTTCTGTAAAAGGGGATACATAAAGATTTATACTCCCAGTATATCCTTTTAATATTCTGGCCAATTCCTTGACTTTTTCCTTAGCCCTTTCACTAGTATAAGGATGGCTGTGGAAGTATACACAATTTAATCTAACTCCCCTTCTAGCCATCATATATCCAGCTACTGGTGAATCTATCCCTCCTGAAAGCATAAGCATTGTACTTCCATTTGTTCCATAAGGCATTCCACCTATGGCTTTTATCCTTTTTGAATATACATAAGCACTATCTCTTATCTCTACATTTACAAAAAAATCTGGTTTCCTTACATCTACTGTTAAATTTTCAGTGTTTTTTAAAATATAAGCTCCAACTTCCCTACTTACCTCCATAGAATTAAGAGGAAATTTCTTATTTGCCCTTTTAGTCACTACTTTAAAAGTACTTCCTGAATTTTGCTGTATACTTTTAAGGCATTGTTCCTTTATATTATCCATATCTGGTTCTACTTCATCTACTATACAAATTTCAGCTATTCCAAATACCTTTTTTAATTTTGCAATAGCTTCATCCATATCATCACAGCCTATAAACCATCTTCCCTCATCTACCACAAAATCGTATTTGGTTTCTCCAAGAACACTTTTTATATTATCCTTTAACTTCTTCTCAAATTTACCTTTATTTAATCCTTTTAAAAATATTTCTGAGGCATATTTTAAAAGTAATAATTTTCTCATCTACCCACACTCCTTAAAAATTTTAAAGATTCGTCCAGTACATTTAAGGTGTAATCAACTTCCTCTTTTGAATTATCTTCATCAAAGCTAAATCTTATAGTTCCCTTAGTTTCTTCCTTCTTCAATCCCAGAGCTTTAAGCACATGACTATCTTCGTTATTTTTAGCAGAACACGCAGACCCTGTAGATACATATATACCTTTTTCCTCCAGCAAGTGTAGTAATACTTCTCCTCGTACACCTATAAAAGATACACTTAATACATAAGGTGAATAGTCATTTCCATCACTATTTATTTTAATATTGGATATAGCTTTAAGTTTTTCTATAAAATAATTTTTTACACATGTTACTTTACTAAAACTTTCTTTTCTATTTTTATATACTTTCTCTGCTGCTTCTGCAAATCCCACAACAGCTGCCAAATTTTCAGTGCCCGATCTAAACCCTTTTTCCTGTCCCCCTCCATATATAAGCGGTTCAGGTCTAAGACCTTTTTTTACATAGGCAATGCCTATTCCTCTTGGTCCATGTATTTTGTGTCCACTTGCAGATAACAAATCTATATTGCATTTTTTAACATCAATATCATACTTTCCATAGGCTTGAACTGCATCTACATGGAACTTTACTCCACTATTTTTTTCTTTTATAATCTTTCCTATAGTTTCTATGTCCTGTACCGTTCCAACTTCATTGTTAGTATGCATTATACTTACTATTCTAGTTTCTTTATTAATGCTTCCTTTAAGTTCTTCAAGATCTACTTTTCCACTGTTATCTACATTTAAATAAACAACTTTTACTCCTTGTCTTTCTAGTGCTTTGCAAGTATTTAAAACACTCGGGTGTTCTATCTTTGTAGTTATAATTTGCTGTCCAGGTTTTATAAAACCCCTTATTAAAAAGTTATTACTTTCACTTCCACCAGAAGTAAATATTATTTCATCTCTACTACAATTTAGGGTATGTGCCACTATATCTCTACTTTCATTCATCTTTAACTCTGCTTTTACTCCTAAAGAATAAGAAGAAGAGGGATTTCCATAATAATTTTTCATAGTTTCTGCCATTGAATTTATTATTTCATCATAAGGTCTAGTTGTCGCACTGTTGTCAAAATAAACTTCCACTATCTTTCACCTCGTATACATAAAAATAATTAAAATATCATAAAAAGCCAATATAACATATATTATCACACTTATATGCTATAGACAAAATCTATTTTAACAATTTTCTTGTTATAAACTTATCAAGTGATTCTTAGGTTCAGATGGAGTTTGCTTATAAGAATGACTTTCTCCAGCTGAACCTTATTAACAGTATTCTTAGTGTCTTTAGCACTTAGAA
>DAIMMR010000345.1:0-4257 GCA_036720575.1 Clostridium sp. | reverse complement strand
TGGACTATAGGGGAATGAAAGCAGTAAAGGAACTTAATTCTAAGCTTGATAAACCTGCAACACCAAAGCAGATACTATCAACTTTCAAGAAGTATGAAGAGAAGCTTAGTGTCATTGATAAAGAGCTTGATTCTATTCAAGACAATGGAAGAAGACTTATAAATTCAAGAGAGGCACTTGATACCATAGATAAGACAAAAGATATCGCTGAAAAGTATGATACAAAGGTTTTTGGAAGAGAAAAATACCAAAGAGAACATCAACACGAGAAATGGCAGCATGATAATGCAGTTCAAGATTTAAAAAAATATGGGGTTAAGAGTAAAGTTGATTTAAGGCAGCAAGAAAGGGTTCAAGAAAATAATATAAAAAATATTAAGCCTAAGCTTGAAGCCGATAAGCTAGAATTAACACCTAAAATAAATCTTCTAAGCAATGCATTACAGGCATTAAGTGATGCATTTAGAGCTGAAAAACAGCAACAACGCCAAGAGGAATTAAAGCTTACAAAGGCTTTTAAGTGTAGAGATATGGAAGATGAACTGGATTATGGAAGATAATATGTTATAATATTTATAGTCATTAAAAAGTCAGTTTTACGATAGCTGTAAAAATCGTAGTTTTTAAATGGAAAACCCTTGCCACATAGTAGGGAGCTAAAAAAGTCGGAAAACCCTTGCCGGATAGTAGGGAACTAAAAAAGATTAAAAGCAATTCGGATAATTAGATCCGAATTGCTTTTTTATTGTAATTCCACTTATAAAATAAAAAAGGCGAGATTCCTCGCCTTTACGATAACTAACTATCTTATAAGTTCCAGGATTATTATTTTAATGTCCCCTCCTGGTGAAATCATAGATTACTCTATTGGGGAATTAGTGTTAGTTCTAATCAAAGCTTTTAAGCTCTGCACTAATATTAGTATATCATGCGTGTACGGTTATTTCTAATATATCAAGCTATAGTTCTTTATAGTTGTTGCAGTAACTTATAAAGTCATCTTCTGCTATATCATAATTTATATCTGTATAATCATAAAACTCGTATTCATCTTCATTTTCATTAAATTTATAAATATTAATTTTTTTATTTTCCCTATCAAATTCAAATTTTACTTTATCATTTCGTATGTACTCCATTACTTAACCTCATTTTTTGACTTCTTAAAAGCTGAAATTATATTTTTCAGTGTAGATGTTTCCCATCCACAAAGCCATATAAGACTACTTTCTTCCTGGGGTGTAAGTTCTATATCTCCCAAAGCTTCATTAAGCATATCAATATGCTTTTTTTCTATCTCTATTGCTCCTTCTGTTTTATTCCTTTTATCTACTGGGTACTTAATCATGAATTATTCCTCCATTTCTTTGTCCCAACCTAATAATTTTTTTTCTAAATCCTTATAATCATATTCCCTGGGTGTAAAGTTATCGAATTTAAGTTTTTTTGAATTCTTCTTAGGCTCGTTGAAGACTCCAGGCTTAACCATGCTTATCATAAGACCTATAAAATTATCTGCTTGCTGCCCTTTGAAATGCTCATACACTTCTTTTACCTGGTATAAATCCCCCTTAGCACTAGAATATATCCTCATTGCTTCATCCTTAGTCACATCATGTTCATCCATAATTTTTATAACTTGCTCTATTCCCTTTTGAATCTCCTGTTTACTATCTTCTTCAATGGCAGCCGATAATTCATCAATTGCCTTAGGCTCTTTAATAGCTCTAGTCTTATTAGATTTTATGTAAAATCTTATACTAGTTACTTTTCTTCCATATCTCATTTCTTCAAAATCAAAGTTTATATCAGTTAATTTTTTCAACTCTTTTTGAGTTGATTCCAGTATAAACCTTCTGAAATCATAATACCTTGGATAAATATTTTCAGCTTTTAGAATTTGTCTTAAATCATCTATTTCAATATCTATATATCCTTGCTTCCTAAATTCATTGCACTTTAAAAGTTCATATATTCTAGGAGAATATTTACTTTTCATACTTAGAATATTTGCTAATTTATATTGTGTGAACATACTATTTAGCTGTAACATATATGGTTTTAAATCTGGATTAAACTTTAGAGTTACCATACCTGAACCTTTTTCATACCTAGCTCCACTAAGCCAAGCAGTTTGGATTAATACATTTCCTTCCTGTATCTCAAACACTTTTTTCATAAGCTCCTTAGTTATTTTAGGTATTTCAGTATACTTTGTCTTAGTATCAACCCCTAAAAGTTCCATAAAATCCGCTATTCTAAAGTTATAAGGTTTAAACTCTTCATCTGATGGTTGAACCATACTTGCCAAAGTAAGTATTAATTTCTGCTCTTCCAAACTTAAATCATAACTTGTATTCATAATAAAATAATTAGATTTTTTGACTATGTAGTTTTTATCCATATAATCACCTCTCAAGAATATTTTACCATATTATAAACGAATGTCAATAATATTATTCGTTTTCGTTTTTAGGTACGGATTACTCGTTTTTAGGTACGGATTACTCGTTCTAAAGATTAATTTTGGGTACGGATTACTCGTTTTTAGGTACGGATTACTCGTCTTTAAAATTTTAGTATTAGTAGTATCAAGGCTTTGAGAGGTGTCTAAAACATTTAAAACAATGTTGTTAAAACATATAAAACAACAACAGTTGTTGTTTTAATAAAATTTTAAATTTATTTCGAAATAAATTTACATATTATACAATTTGATGAAGGATTTGTAATAACATTGAAGAATATATAAAATATGAAATTAAAAGGAGGTTGTACATTTTGAAAAAAATATTAAAGTCAATGTCATTGACACTTGCATTATTATTAATTTTATGTACAAATGTATATGCCAAAGAAGCAAAGGAAAAGGATTACATTAATGATTTAAAAATTGAAGAAGTTGATAAACTTAACTTAATGAAGGGCATTATTACAAAAGAAGAATTTGATAAAAAATATCCTAAAATCAAAGAAATAAAGGAACAAGAACTAAAAAACAATCCAAAGATTAATGAAAGTATAATTCAACCATATGCACTTACTTATAAATCTCTTGCAAATAGTATGGATTTCTTTACAGATGTATATTCATATGGTGGAAATCAAACGTGGAATACAGGAAGTGTAATGGAAAAAGGATGTGGAGCAGTAACAGCATGTAATATTGCAGCATATCATGCTAAATATTACGGAAGATCAAGTTTATATCCATATTCATCATATTCAAAAGCTAATTTCACAAATTTTCAATCATTCATGTTTAATAGTTATGTAGGAGGACCATCTATTTTATCAGATATGACATATGGAGTGCCAGCATATGCAAGCTCAAAAGGGTATAGCTATGGATATTCATCTAACTCATGTTGGAATAGTACATCAGCAACTTATGTTCAGATGGTAAATCTTGTAAAAAGTTCAATAGATGGAAATAATCCTGTAGCTTTGCTAATAGGACCTATATTTACATCAGGATATAATGACGATTTAGCTAATCATTGGGTAACAATAACAGGATACACTGAATCAAATCCGGCTGTTGTTACAGTATCAACATGGGGAACAAAAAGAGAAGTTAATTTATATCATTTAATTAGAAATAGATACTTCCTTGATGTAGCATCATTTTATAGAAAATAATCAAAAACAGGAGTTATATAACTCCTGTTTTTGATTATTTTCTGCTTCTAATTATAATCGGAATTAAAATAATTAAATTTAATAAAGGGATAATTAATAATGTAAATGGTAGATAAATAGCAAATTTTATTAAGTATAGTAGTGGAATATTCAATATTACAAGCAAAAATAGAACAAAAAGTTTAATTTCTAATGTCAATTTTTTATATGATATATAGGAAATTAATATAGTTAATATTGCTAAATATATACCTCTGTATACCCATGTTAAAAACTCAATTGAAGAAGACATAGTTGGAGATAAACCTTGTTGTAACAAGATATTAGATTTTTTTAAGTGTCCAATGTAAGTACATAATATCAGTATAGTTATAGGTAAGATTATAAACATAAAAGTTTTCGATATTTTTTTCATAATAATCCCCTTTTTAACATAATAATGAAATTTGTTATAATTAATTATAACATCAATTAGCATTCAAAAAAATAATTGGATAAGAAAGTATCTTCAATAAACTATGATAAAAAGAGTAGTCCGTTGCTCAATTAAATTTAAAATTAAAGTAATGACGTTACTATTGTATTTACAAAATATGGGAATTATACTTATATGCA
>DAIMMR010000344.1:325-4265 GCA_036720575.1 Clostridium sp. | reverse complement strand
GGAGACAGGAAGAAGGATATTAAGGAGGGATAAATGGTTAGTATATGGTTTTTACTTTGGACCTTTGGCGCTGGATGCGTATGTGGATTTTTCCTTTATGGATGTATAGATAACCAAAATAATAGAAAGGAGGGATAGATTTTGGAACATATAAAGCCAGAAGAATTTCTAAAACAGCCTAAGAGAGTACAAGAGGAACTGAAAAAGTGGTGCGAGGATAACTTACAAAAATATGATTGGGTTTATTTAATTAGAGAACACGATATTTTACCTATAGACAGTGTGATGGATACAAGAAAGGATGATATAAACATTGGCCGGGTGTTTTATATAGGTAATTGCTTATGTTGGAGTTCTATATACGATCCTAATATTATTCCATTACTTATAGAGGGGCAATTAAGAAAATTCATAGAAGATAAAACAAATTCAAAAATTGAATCACTTTATATAGTTGATCGAGGATATTCAATAAGACTTAGCAGAAATGATGAAAATGGGAAAAATCTTATTTTTAAAAAACTAAGAGAAAATTTATTTAAAGCATATTGGGAAGTAGCTTGCAAGATAGTAGAGGAGGGATAAGCCTTGGATATTAAAATAGGAGCTACAGTAAAGCTAAAGAACGGTAATACAGGCAAAGTAATAGGACAACTAGAGAGTGGAGAATACATGATAAAAAGTAGTAAAGAAATATTATATTGCCAGAAAAAAGATATTGCGGGGGTGGTGAAAAATTAATACAGTAATGCAGGAGATATTCGGAGAAATAAAAAATAAATGTGACCCAGGGACATATACCCATCTTAGAAATTTTATAACGGTAAAACTGAATGGGTACAGGCTGGAAAAATCTGAAACGGGAATCGTGAAGTATGAAATGACAGACAGCGAAGAATGGTTTAAAAAGTTCCTTATATCAAAGAAGCTGCAAGGACTATCGGACAGAACGCTGAGCGTATACAGTTATGAAATCATGAAGTTCTTGACAAGTGTAAAAAAGCCATTGAAGGATATTACTACTGATGATATTAGATATTATTTAGCTTGCTACCAGTTGTCCGGGAGGGCTACACCAGTGACAATAGACAATACTAGGAGATATTTAAGTACCTTCTTCCAGTGGCTTGAAGATGAAGATCATATATTTAAAAACCCACTGAAAAAGATAAAGAAAACCAAATTCAAGAGGAAGGTAAAAAAGGCATTCAGCTTTGACGAGATAGAAAGAATCAAAATATCCTGTGAAAAGATAAAATCGGAGCATGATAGAAAGAGACAACTAGCAATAATAGAAACTTTGTTAAGCACTGGATGCAGGGCGGCGGAACTTGTAAATATAAAACTAAGTGATATAAATTTCAACACGGGAGAAGTAAATGTACTGGGAAAAGGAAACAAGGAAAGAATAACATTTTTGAATTCTGCAGCAACTGCAAGGATAAGAGACTACCTGGAAAGCAGGAAAGGGGAAAGCGAGTATTTATTCTGCAGCTTGCAAAAGCCTTATAAAAAACTTGAAGAATCTGGACTAGAAATAACAATAAGAAGGCTTAAAAAGCTGGCTGGAATAAATGATATGCACCCACATAGATTTAGGAGAACATGTGCTACTATTGCAAAAAGAAGAGGTATGCCAATAGAGGAAATACAAAAGATGCTGGGGCATGAAGACCTGGGGACAACCCAGATATATGTCCAAGTAGACGAGGAAGACGTGAGGAAGTCGCATGAAAAGTATATGAATTGAGGTGATAGAATGACCAGGTGGACACAGCAAGAAGAATCTTATCTGATGGATAGATGGGGAGAAGTTTCTTATGGTTATCTATCTAAAAAATTAAATAAATCTCAAAACGCAATATCGTTAAAGGCTTGGAGACTAGGACTTTCTAGTATATACAATACAGGTGAATATCTTAATACAGGTAATATTGAAAGAATGCTAGGCATTAATGGCTCTACTGTAATAAATTATTGGATAAAGAAATATGGATTAAAAGCTCAAAGAAAAGCATTAAAAAATGATAAAAAATGGCTCATAAAGCTGGAAGATTTATTGGAATGGTTGGAAGGTAACCAAGATAAATGGGACAGCAGACGAGTTGAATTGTATGCCCTTGGAGTTGAACCAGATTGGTTGAAAGAGAAGAGAAAACGGGATTTAAGGCTACCCAAAAGGCAAAACCAGTGGTGGACAGAAGAAGAAACAAGGGAATTGATTTTCTATTATAAACAAGGCAAGATACCGAAAGATATAGCAAAAGTACTGGGAAGAAGTGAACATTCCATTTATCTAAAATTAAATAGATTAAGGAAGGAAGGGGAAATATATGGCGGAGCATAAAGAATGTGTAATATGTGGCAGAGATACGGTAGCAAAATGTTCTAAATGCGGGAAAGATGTTTGCTTGGAACATATATACCAACGCAAGAGATATGAACCTCTGCTGTGTAAAGAATGTTATATAGAAATATACGGAGATGAGGTGGACAGTTGAATATAGAAGATACACCACTATATAAGAAATACCCTCCCAAGACATATGCAATAGACTGGGGGAACACAAAACAACAAGGGAAAAGGGCTGGGAATATGGTAATAGGAGGCATGAGTAGTGCTCCACAAGGAAAGAAAACATATATAGACTTACTGGGGAATGTGCCAGAAAAGCAGACTAATCCAGACGATTTTACGGGGCTTATGGAAATAGATAAGATAGACTATCTCCACGCCAGAGAATACGGACTAGGCCACGAAGAGGCGCTGGAATATATGTATAAAAAAATGGTGGGGAGAATGGGAAGATAATTAGAATTTAAGGCACTAATACACTAGATACAGAACAGTTAAAACTATAGTGTATTAGTGTAATAGAAAAGTAGGTGATATTAATACAACGGCACATATTAAGAGATATTACCCCAAAACCACTACAAGAACCAATTCAATATATAGAGTATTCTGTGCGATATTATGGGCAACCAAAATTAAAAAAGCCTAAAGAATTAAAAAATATAAAGTCACAGTTTTCAGTTGATTATATCCACAAACATTGTAAATGTCAGATTTTTATAAGAGACAATGACGTATGGATAAAACATAGAGATTATTTTAGCCCTTGTATGCCAGAGACAGACGAAGATTTTGGAACCCCTTTGGTATGCAGAATGGAAAAATATATGAAGAAAACGAGAAAAAAAGAGTTTGTATATCCAGATTGTTGGAGCAGCATTGTATTAAGAAATGAAGCGTGGATATGCCTGAAAAATTTAATGATTCATTTAGACGATTTCTTACCTGATTTAAGATGGAAGATAACGAGGCAACAAGAAAAAGTATGCAATTTTGAAGAATTAGAGTTGGAAGATAGCGACATGCAAAAGTTCTGGGAAAATTTAATTTTAGAGCTAGGGAAATATAAAAATGCTTATAAAAGATGCAAAGAAAATAAAGTTTGGTAAGCAAATAAGTATGTGGGATAGAAAAATTATGAAGGGCGAACAGCTGAAAATGGATTTAGATAGCAAGAATAAAGGAGAAAAAGAGAAGTGAAAAAAGTATATATAATGTCTAAGCAAGAAAGAAAAGATGTATGGTGGGGAGAGGTATTGGGTGCTGCTGTAGGATTGTTGATGGTATTTAGATTTCTGATATAAAGGAAGATGATTAGCTTGGATAAATTAGAAGAAAAAAGTATTAAACAATTATCGGGAAGATTAGGTTATATAATAAAAGTTTGCAGAAATGAATGTGATATTGATTGCTGGGGGATTTGCCCATTTGTTTCAGAAGCTAATTTAATAAGAGAAGAACTATCAAAACGGAAAAATAATTCTTAAATAAATAGAGAGTAAGCTAAAATTACGTAACAATTCTATAGTTAGTGTATTAGTAAAATAATAATGTAGTACAGTATAAAAGCTGTACTACATACAA
>DAIMMR010000344.1:0-315 GCA_036720575.1 Clostridium sp. | reverse complement strand
GGAGAAGGAGATCTTAAAAGTGAAGTTATCCGAGTATTATGATAAATGGATTGTAACATATAAAAAGAACAATGTAAGACCTGTTACACGATAGGAGATATGGAATTTTCAAAGATATGAATTACCCCAAAATAGACAAAAAGTATATTTTAGCCAGGATAAATAATTAGGTTTAGATATTTAAACTAAAATTACGTAACAATTCTATAGTTAGTGTATTAATAAAATAATAATGTAGTACAGTATAAAAGCTGTACTACATACAAAGGAATGATCAAATGGAGTATCGACATTGTATAAATTGTGGTTCTACAA
>DAIMMR010000343.1:0-4297 GCA_036720575.1 Clostridium sp. | reverse complement strand
TTATATAAACAGAGTTCTTGGCATCAGATGGAGTTTTGACTCCAACTGATGCTTAGAAATCGTTATCCAGGGACATAGCTGATCTTTACTCCCTTGGAGAAGTTGGGAGTATTAGAGCAGGTAGTCATCGGATAAATTTATTGGAATTTTTTATTACAAATAAGATTTTATAGCGTCTCTCCATACTTTATAGCCTTTCCCGTTTACATGTAATCCGCCTATAGTGTATTCTTTATAAAGTTTATTTTGGTTTGGCAGAGTAAAGAGGGGATACAGATTTATATATTGTACGTTTGAGTTTTTACAAAGGTTATTTAAAGATACATTTAAATTTGTTATCTGGTTATCTTTTGTTCTGGTTTTATATATATCTTTATTTATAGGAAGAACACTTTCTACATATATTAAAGTGTTAGGAGAATCAGTTTTTATATTTTGTAGTATTCTGGAATAATTTTTTATAATCTCTCCTATAGATAATCCTTTGTCAATGTCATTTATTCCAAGCATAATAAAAATTTTTCGAGGTTTTAATTTTGTAATCTCACTTAATCTGTTTAAAGCTCCAGAAGTAGTATCAGAACTAATACCGCGGTTTAATATATCAGGATTATCTAACAGTTCATTCCATTGCCCAATATCTGTAAGACTGTCTCCTAAAAATACTATTTTACCTTGCTCTCTGTATGAATTTACGTAAGTTGTAACTTTTTCAATGTAATATTCAGAATAAATTTTAGAGTCCAAATTTATATTTTTCAGTATATCTGTATCTTCAGAGATGACAGTATTACTTGAAAAACTTGTGGCTTGAGGTGGTGGAGAATTTAAGGATGATTTTAAACAATTATTTGAATACAATATAATTGAAAATATTGCTATGGTGCTTGTTATTAGTAGTAGTTTTTGTAAATTTTTAGTTTGCATGGACATCCTCCTTAAATTTTTAAATTTATCTGATGGCTACCTACTGTAACACTCCCACTAAGTAAGATTCATTGATATATATCTATCTTTACTTATTATGATAAAAAGTATGTAGGATAAATCTTGAGCAAAGGTAAAATTAAGTTAAAAGTTAATACAATATTAAGAAACTAAACAATTATTTAATATATGTGACATATTGTTGTCACATCAATTGTATAAAATAATAAATGTACTTAGGTAAAGTTTAATAATAGTAAAATAATAGTCCCCTCTATTATTCAAATAGGCACTGATAATTGGCAGTGCTTATTTTTTGTAGATAAATTGTATTTAATTAAAAACATTGGTACAATTGGATATGAGTTTATAATAACAAAATTATATTTTAGAAAGGTTGTAATATTTTATGAATCCAGTAGCATTTTCTATTAATGGCTTTCAAATAAGATGGTATGGTATAATGATAGGTTTGGGAGTTATGGCAGCACTTTTTTTAGCTAATTTCAATTGTAGGAATAAGAACTACAATTTTGACGATATAGTAGATACTTTTTTGATATCTTTTCCCTTTGCTATAATAGGAGCTAGGGCCTATTATGTTATTTTTCAATTTCAAGATTATAAGGATAATATTATAGATGTGTTCAATATAAGGCAGGGAGGTCTTGCTATTCATGGAGGACTTATATTTGGGCTTACAGCTGCGTACATATATACCAGACATAAAAAAATAGATTTTATAAAATTAGCTGATTGTGTAGCACCTTCTATAATACTTGCTCAGGCAATAGGAAGGTGGGGGAACTTTTTTAACGGAGAGGCTCATGGTGGACCTGTAAGTTATCAATTTATAAGTAAATTTCCGTTGTTTATACAAAAGGGAATGTTTATAGATGGAACTTATTGTCACCCTACATTTCTGTATGAATCTCTGTGGA
The DNA here is from genome assembly GCA_036720575.1 of Clostridium sp. Classification (GTDB taxonomy): domain Bacteria; phylum Bacillota; class Clostridia; order Clostridiales; family Clostridiaceae; genus Clostridium_B. The sequence continues at coordinate 2,429 of DAIMMR010000343.1, read as the reverse complement.
ATTTAACTGTGTGTATAATTCTTGTATATATTTTAAGAAGAAAACATAATAGAGGTTCTGTAATAGCAGCATACATAGGTTTGTACTCATTAGGAAGATTTTTCATAGAAGGACTTAGAACTGACAGTTTAATGCTTGGAAGTATAAGAATAGCACAGTTAGTTAGTCTTGCAGGAGTTGTATTTAGCATAGGCTTTTTCCTATATTTAAAGCATAAGAAAAATATAAACTCATTATAGATATTCTAAACAAAAAATAAGAATATACTCCGAATATTTTTTTACACCATTCAGCTCGTTAAATATTTTTCACTAAGACTTATGTACAAAATATTTAAATGTGCTTCATTATTGTAAAAAATATATCTGCGTATAATCTTATTTTTAAGTTAGAAAGTATTTATAATATAGTTAATAAATGTTTCAAGTCTAAAATATGATTTGTATAAGTTAACTTTCAAGCTGCAAAATCTATATCTATATTTGATTTAAATGATTTATTCTGTCAATGTTAGATTCAGTGTTTTGTTACTTCCATTTCTGTTTACTACTACTTCCACTGTATCTCCAGATTTGTGAGTAGCTTTTATATCATTTATTTCACTTATAGACTTTACAGATTTACCATCAAATTTTTGAATAACATCTCCAACCTTAAGTCCACATTTCTCTGCGGCACTAAATTCTTGTACTTCTGCTACATATACACCTTCAGGTACATTATATGCTCGAGAGAGCTGAGAATTTATATCTCTACCTGCAATTCCTATTTTTAAAATTGGTTTCAGAAGACCATTTAATTTGGGTTTTACAGTGTCTATTGGTATTGCAAATCCAATTCCTTCTACTCCGTTTCCACCTACTTTAGCAGAATTTATGCCTATAACTTGACCTGCAGAATTTACGAGAGCACCGCCGCTGTTTCCTGGGTTTATAGCAGCATCTGTTTGAAGATATGTCTGAGAAGTGCTGCCGACTTTAATTTCTCTGTTTGTTGCACTTATAACACCAGTAGTTACGGTACCTAACAGTTCTTTCCCAAGAGGATTTCCTATAGCTACGACAGAATCTCCTACTTGAAGATTTTTTGAATCACCTAATTCTGCTACAGCTGGCATTTTTATATTGCTAGTTACTTTAATTATAGCTAAATCAAGGTTTGCATCATAATTTATTACTTTTGCAGGTGCTTCCTTTTTATTATTGAATATTACAGTTACTTTTTGTGCAGATTCTATAACATGATAATTTGTAAGTATATATCCATCTTCATTTATTATTATACCTGAACCCATCCCATCATCTTGTTGGCTGCTGTTGTCATTTGATTGATTTCCATCAGATTGTCCATCAGAAAATCCGAAAATATCAGACTGGGATGCAGTTTTTATGGATACTCCAACTACTGCAGGACCAACTTTTTTTGCTATTTCTGATACGGTGAGGCCACCTTTTGTTGATATTGGAGCAGCGTTTATAGTGGAAGATTTGCTGTTTCCTGCAGTATCTGTATTTTGAGTAGCCAAATTTTGATATAATGGTGTGTCTTTAAACAGTTCTAATTTTGGTACAAAGTATAAAGTACCTGCAATTGAGATACTTCCTCCTAAGATACTGCATATTAATCCTACAGCAATATAAGACATAAATTTTTTACTCTTTTTAAATTTATTTTTTAACTTGCTCCTTAAGTTTATTTTTGAAGTATCATATTCGTTGTTGAAATTACTCATGTAAGTACCTCCTTGTAATAATCTCTTAACTCAACTTTCGCATATATAAAATTTTGACTTAATATAAAAAAATTACGACGTAATTTTTTTAGTTGAAAATTGAGAGTGGAAAGTGGAGAGTTAATGTGGATTTTTTTCCGTTACACTACAAAAAATCTTTGATTAAATTTTTGACAACTCGTTTCGCTAAAGCGAAACATTGCTGGTTCATATAAATTTAAAGATTTTTTGCGATAGCTAAAAATCAACCTTTACTCTCAACTCTCAATTTTCAACTCTCAACTCAAAAAGCTTTGTTTCGCAATTTTTTTAAACTGCGAAAGTTGAATCTCTTAATTATTTATTCTATGTATATATAGTATAGTTGCTTTGTTACAGTTGTATGACAGAAGTGTTAATGAGTTGTGACAATTTTGCTTGAAATTTTACTAAAGAGTATTGACAATACTTATTTGTTATTATAATATAGGTTGTGCAATTAATTAGGAGGCTAACTAAATGGAAAGTGAAGTAAAATGTGAACCCTGTGATAAATTTATAACATATTGGCTTAGGGTAATTTATAGAAATATGACAAATTTACATAATAGTAAACTTGCTAAATATGGGTTGACTACATCACAAGTAGGAGTACTTGTACACTTATGGATAGAAGATGGGTTAACTCAGAAGGAAATAGCCGAAGAACTTCAATTAA
>DAIMMR010000342.1:0-4303 GCA_036720575.1 Clostridium sp. | reverse complement strand
TTCGCATTTCTGCGTCAAACCTTTCGCTGTGGTGCTCATTTACGTAAGTAAACTCTGCTCCTCGCTCAAGGTTTTCCTTGAACTACTCGTTATTATTGATTTTGAAAATTGTCATTAGCTACGCAATACTGCGTCAAAGCTTTCATTCCGGTGCTCAATTACGTTAGTAAGTTCCGCTCCTCATTCAAACTTTTCCTTGTCTTACTCGCTACTGCCAATTTTTAATATATTACATTTCAGCTTGTTAGCAAAATATAATACATTATTCTTACGAAATTACTTCTTAAACTGCTCTCGCAGCTCAAAAGAATTGCTGGTTTATTCTAAATAAGTTATACTTATATCTTCCTCTGTTTAATTTTCAAGGATCATTTTGCTGTCTCACTTCGACAGCTTTTATAGTTTATCATGTATTTTTTTCTTTGTCAACACATTTTTTTAAGAAACTGTGTGACTTATTTACGTGACAACATTTGATATAATACCATACCTACAATTTTCTTTTGTATATTTATATATTATATGCATCGTTTATCTAAATAATACTATAAATTTCTATAAAAATCTTTAATATTCACATACCGATACACGAGGAACCGTTATTACAATAAATTTGGCAAAAAAAGAGAAATTGCTTCTTTAAAACAACTTCTCTTCTCATATATTTTAAAAATTATTTATTATATCCTTAAACGCATTGCCCCTAACTTCAAAATTAGGGAACATATCAAAACTAGCACATGCAGGTGAAAAAGTCACAATATCGCCACTAGTTGATAACTCTCTAGCAATATTTACTGCATCTGTTAGTGAATCTACAGTTACTATAGGCACTTCAATTCCCTTTTCACACTTAAGTTTCTCAAATGATTTTTTAATTTTATCTTTTGTAGCTCCCATAAGTATTAAAGTTTTTATTTTTGAATGTCCTTCCTCTGCCAAAACATCAAAAGGTATTTTTTTATCATATCCACCTGCTATTAATATTACAGGTTTCTCAAAAGCTCTTAATCCTGCCAATGTTCTCGTAGGACTAGAAGCAATAGAATCATTATAATATTTAACTCCATCTAATTCTCTTACAAATTCACACCTATGCTCTACTCCCTCAAACGTAGTAGCAACTTTTTTCATATTATCTACAGAAACATCCTCTTTAATTGCAGAAAATGCAGTAAGTAAATTTGCAACATTATGCATTCCTCTAAGTTTAACTTCACCTATCCTGCATACTTTTTTCCCATCAATACATAAAATATCTTCCTTTAAATATCCACCAGAAGTTAATTCTTCTTCAATACTAAACTGTCTTACTTTTCCTTTAGCTTCTTTTACCATAGCATTAGTACACTCATTATCCCTATTAAGAATGACCACATCCTGCTTTCCTTGATACTTAAATATACTTTTTTTTGCATTCACATACTCTTCCATATCCTTGTGAATATCAAGATGGTTTGGACTTATATTAGTAATCACAGCTACTTCCGGTGATACATCCATGCCCATAAGTTGAAAGCTTGAAAGTTCAAGAACCACTTTATCCTTAGGCTTTATTTCCTCTATCCTAGAAAATAATGGGGTACCTATATTTCCACCAACCCAACTTTTATATCCCTGTTCTTTTAACATATTATATATAAGCGTAGTAGTTGTAGTTTTTCCATCACTGCCAGTTACTCCATATATCTTAGCAGGACAATATTTAACAAACTCTTCCATTTCTGAAGTTACATATGCCCCATTTTGTTTAGCTTTTATAAGTGCAGGACTATCTATTCTCATAGAAGGAGTCTTAAATATTACATCAAAATTATCTAAATGTTCGAGATAATTTTTGCCTAATACTAAACCCACTCCTCGCTTTTTTAATTCCTTGGCAACTTCGCCAAGTTCCCCTTCATCTTTTTTATCAAAAGCACTTACCTGTGCACCCAGTCCCAATAAAAAATTAATTAAAGGTCTATTACTTATTCCTATTCCAACCACTGCCGTCTTTTTATTCTTTATAAACTTTTTAAAGTTATCAAAATCTTCCTTCATTAAAAAACCTCCAAAAATAAATCTGCTAATTATAATCACGCTTATATCATAACATAATTTTCTATAAATTTGTATGAAATAGATATATCGTATTAAGATAACCCCACCGGTATAGATCTTAAACAATATTTAGATTGTTCGCCCGAATATGCTATTAAAGTCTAAATTGTGAGAAAATATTTAATTTAGTGACTTTATATGACTCTATTGAAAATTATTATTGTGTTATGTTATACTATGTTTGTGCCGTAAGGAAACATTAATATAATTCCCCAAGTTTTAATTAAACATATAACATATCCCCATGATTAAACCCTAATTTACCGGATCTTTTGATTCGGTAAATTTTTTTTTACAAAAATATAGATGGCTGCTATCCCGGATAAATAACCGTAGAATAACAAAAGGTGTCATATAAATTTTCTCAAATTTATATGACACCTTTTTACTAAAACTGTACTTTTTCTTGCATAAATGCCGATAATTCTTCTATTTTTATTCTAAACTGCTCCATGGTATCCCTATCTCTTACCGTAACAGTATTGTCATCCATTGTATCAAAATCTACTGTTATACAATAAGGCGTTCCAATTTCATCTTCTCTTCTATATCTTTTACCTATACTTCCTGCATCATCATAATCCACATTAAAATCTTTTCTTAAAATGTTGTATACTTCTAAAGCTTTTTCTGATAATTTTTTACTAAGAGGTAAGATAGCTGCTTTAAATGGAGCTACAGCAGGGTGAAAATGTAGTACTGTTCTCACATCTCCTCCTTCTAATTCTTCTTCATCATATGCATCAACTAAAAATGCAAGTACAGCTCTATCAGCTCCTACAGAAGGTTCTATGCAGTATGGTATATATTTTTCCTTAGTTACCGTATCTAAATAAGTCATGTCCTTACCGGAATGCTCTTGATGCTGTTTTAAATCATAATCCGTTCTATCTGCTACACCCCAAAGTTCACCCCATCCAAATGGAAATAAATATTCAATATCAGAAGTGGCCTTACTATAATGAGAAAGTTCTTCCTTATCATGATCTCTAAATCGTATATTTTCTTCTTTTATTCCAAGACTCAACAAGAAATTCCAGCAATACTTTTTCCAATAATCATGCCATTCTAAATCAGTTCCCGGTTTACAGAAAAATTCAAGTTCCATCTGCTCAAATTCTCTAGTTCTAAAAGTAAAGTTTCCTGGAGTTATTTCATTTCTAAAGGATTTACCTATTTGTGCTATCCCAAAAGGTATCTTTTTTCTACTTGTTCTTTGAACATTTTTAAAATTAACAAATATTCCCTGCGCAGTTTCAGGTCTCAGATATATTTCTGATTTTGAATCCTCTGTAACTCCTTGAAATGTTTTGAACATAAGATTAAATTGTCTAATATCGGTAAAATTCTTCTTTCCACAGCTAGGGCAAAGAATATTGTTGTCATCTATGTATTTCTTTAGTTTTTCATTGCTCCATCCATCAGCACTAGCCTTTTCTATCCCCTGTGCTGTCATATGTTCTTCTACCAATTTATCAGCTCTAAATCTAGCCTTACATTCTTTACAATCCATAAGTGGATCAGAAAAGTTTCCCACATGACCTGAAGCTACCCAAACTTCATTATTCATAAGTATGGCACAATCTATTCCTACATTATGTTCACTTTCATGAACAAACTTTTGCCACCAAACTTTCTTTACATTGTTTTTTAGCTCTACTCCAACAGGGCCATAATCCCACGTATTAGCAAGACCCCCATATATATCCGATCCAGGATATACAAATCCCCTACTTTTAGCTAAAGCTACTACTTTATCCATAGTTTTTTCAAAAGACATTATTTTTTCCCCTTTCTATTTTAATTCATTACTTATTATTAAACATTAAATCGGGATTTTAAAATATAAAAAAAGAACCTGCCACATAAGGGACGAATTTTATTTCCGCGGTTCCACCCTTTTTAGCACAAGCTCATCTTTAAATACATAGTTAGCTCAAAAGTTCCTTCATAAATAAAATCCCAGTTGTTTACACCATCCACAACTTCTCTGTAGAGATTTACATTAATACTATTCTTTATCACAGCATATATTAATTTTTCTATATGGTTTTCATTTTATCCTATTATCTTTAAATGTAAATAATAAGTCTTTAAATGTTACAAAAAATGAAATGGCTCCGTGGAGAGGGCTCGAACCTCCAACCCTTCGGTTAACAGCCGAATGCTCAACCATTGAGCTACCACGGAATAACTTACA
>DAIMMR010000341.1:0-4314 GCA_036720575.1 Clostridium sp. | reverse complement strand
CTTAAAAGTTCAAATTCTTTTATAGTCATTTGAATTTCTTTTTCATTCACAGTAACCTTTTTTTCCTCAGGTATTATAATAAGTCCTTTTTTAAATTTTAATATTCCATTTATAGCAGACTCTCTATCTACCTTTTTATACCTTCTTAAATGTGCTTCAATCCTTGCAGAAACTTCAATCAAACTAAAAGGTTTTGTTATATAATCATCTGCTCCAAGCTTTAATCCTTTTACTTTATCCACATCTGTTTGTTTTGCACTTACTATCATCACAGGTATATCTTCATTTATCCATCTTATATTCTTGCAAAGAGTAAAGCCATCCATTTCAGGAAGCATTATATCTATCATTACAAGTGCAAATTCATATTTTTTAAAATCTTCTAGCCCCTCTTTGCCACTTGATGACCAATTGACTTCATACCCTTCTTTTTCAAGGTGTTCCTTTAATATGTTTGCAATTGCCTCATCATCTTCAACTATCAGTAACCTTTCACCCATTAATAAGACCTCCATATCTAACTTCTAAAATTATAACATGAATTTTCCATATTTACATTGTATATATATTTTCTTTACATTTTAAGGTTTCATCAAACAATCATCCTGATGGAGGTTGTAAAAATACAAATATAGGTTTTCTAACTTAAAAATCAACTTATGCATAGAAATATTTTTACAATAAATAATCACATTTAAATATTTTGTATATAAGTCTTAGTGGAAAATTTATCAAAATATTTAACCGTGCTTGTAATTGTAAAGATATTTGAAGGATAAGTTGATTTTTCCTTTACAAACCCCATATATAGCAATTCTAATTGAAATTTTACCTTATACATAAAATAATACTAATAAAATTGAAATCACACTTAAAAACTTTTTTTATAAGTCTTAGTGAGGTATTTTAGAAAATCTTAGAAGCTTATATATGTCTGAGGTACGAGTTTATATAAGCTTCTTTAGATTTTCTAAATACCGAGCTTTAGACTTATAAAAAGTTTTTAGTGTGATGAATTTTATTAGTATATGTCTTGTATAAGTAAACTTTCTACTTAGAAACTCTACATAGGCATTCTACCTCACTTCAATATAGCTTTTAAATCATCCTCTACTGTTGTAGTAGGCTTTATGCTAAATTTATCAACTAAAACATTCAACACATTTGATGAGAAAAATGCTGGAATAGAAGGTCCTACATAAATGTTTTTGATTCCAAGGGACAATAAAGTAAGCAATATACATACAGCTTTTTGTTCATACCATGATAGAACTAATGTGAGTGGTAAATCATTTACCCCACATTTAAATACATTTGCAAGTGCCAGAGCAATCTGTATAGCAGAATAAGCATCATTACACTGACCAACATCAATAATACGTGGAATACCTTGAATATCTCCTAAATCTAGGTCATTAAAACGATATTTGCCACAGCCAAGAGTTAATATAAGGCTATCTTTTGGTGCTTTCTTTACAAACTCAGTATAATAATTCCTTCCAGGTTTTGCCCCGTCACAGCCTCCTACCAGGAATATGTGCTTGATTCCTCCATTTTTAATTGTTTCTACTATTTTATCTGCTACACCAAGCACTGCAGAATGGGCAAATCCAGTTGTAAGTACACTTCCACCATTTATACCTGTAAAATTTTTATCTTCAGTATATCCACCAAGTTCAATTGCTTTATTTATAATTTCACTAAAATCTTTTCTTCCATTTTCATCTGCCGTAACATGTTTAAGCCCAGGAAATCCTACAACATCTGTAGTAAATATTCTATCTGAATAATTTTCACTTGGAGGCACAAGACAGTTAGTTGTAAATAATATAGGTGCAGGAATATTGTCAAATTCCTTTCTCTGATTCTGCCATGCAGTTCCAAAGTTTCCCTTTAAATGTTTATATTTTTTAAATTCAGGATATCCATGTGCAGGAAGCATTTCTCCATGAGTATATATATTTATTCCTTTTCCCTCTGTCTGTTCAAGGAGCATCTTTAAATCATATAAGTCATGACCTGTAATAACTATAAATGGACCTTTTTCAACATTTGTAGTTACTTTTACAGGAACTGGTTGTCCATAAGCAGATGTATTAGCTTCATCTAATAATGCCATACACTTTAAGTTGACACCGCCAAATTTCATTAGAATATTCAACCACTCTTCTACTGAATGCGTTCCTCCAACTGCTCTCATACATTTATAGAACCAATCCATAACTTCTTCATCTTTTTTACCAAGCTTATAGGCATGATATGCATACGCTGCCATACCACGAATTCCAAAAAGAAGTGTAGAGCGAAGTGATACAATATCAGTATCTCCATCCCAAAGTCCATCAAAATGGAACTTGCTGTCAGCTTCAAATTTTTCACTTTGTACTTCTACTTCATTTATAATTTCATCAATCCTTGATCCATCAAAATTTACATTAGTAACAGTTGAAAACAAACCTTCCATCATAACTTCATCTGCAGCTTTATCTCTATTTTTTCCTTCAGCAGCATAGGCAAGTTCTACAAGTTTGCATGTAAGCTTATCCTGTTTATTTGCAACATCAGGCTGCTTTCCACATACCCCTACTTTTGTACATCCACTTCCACAAGCAGTTTGCTCACATTGAAAACAAAACATATTATTCATATTCACACCCCATATCCTTATTATTTTTTAATTGCTTTTATAAGATGAGTATAATATAATAATGATAATAAATCGGTATCCTCTGTTACCAAATTAAAGGTGATTAAATGTTTGAAAAATATGTGGATATGTTATCAAAAATCAGTCTATTTCAAGATATTACCAAAGAAGATATTACTGTCATGCTAAATTGCATTAAACCTAAAATCAGTCAATTTAAGAAAAATGATTTGATTGCTATAAGTGGAGATGAATTTAAAAGCGTTGGAATTGTAATAGCTGGGAAGGCTGTTGTAGTAAAGGAAAATGCTGCAGGAAACAGAATGTTTATGACAAATTTAAATCCAGGAGACATGTTTGGTGAAATGGCCGTGTTTTCAGGAAAATCTATACTTCCTTCTACCGTTCAAGCTCAAGATAAGTGTACAGTTTTATTTTTACCTGGTGAAAAAATCATAGGTGAATGTAAAAACTTGTGCCCATGGCATCGTACACTTATCCGTAATATGTTTAAAATTATATCCAATAGAGCACTAGTGCTAAACAAACATGTAGAGTATTTAAATATCAAAAATTTGAGAGGTAAAATAAGTACCTTTTTAATAGAACAATATAAAAAATCAGGAAAAAGTACTTTCAAACTTCCCTTAAAACGAAATGAATTAGCTGAATTTTTAAATGTTTCAAGACCTTCCCTTTCACGGGAAATGTGTCATATGAGAGATGAAGGACTTATTGATTTTAACAGATCATCTTTTCATATTAAGGACGTTGAAGGATTAAAAAATATGTCTGAGTAAACATCAATGAATCTTACTTAGTGGGAGTTTGCTTCTCCCACTAAGTTTAGATGAATTATCTAGGGGCGTAGCTACTGTTATCTCCCACTTTGATAGAAGTGGGAGTGTTACAGTAGGTAGCCATCAGATAAAGTTTATAAGTGAAAAATCTATATTTAATTTGTATTTAAAAAAGTAACAGTAAAAACAGTTCCCTTACCTATCTTACTTTTTACATCAATCATACCACCATTTCCATCGATTATGGATTTTGAAAGGGCAAGACCAATTCCAATGGATTCAGTGCTTTTATTCATCTTTCCTTTATAAAATCTTTCAAAAACATGTTTAAGTTCTTCTTTCGGTATTCCTTCTCCATTGTCCTTAACTATGATTCTGGTACAAACCTGACTTACTTCAGTAAACACATTAATTTTCCCACCAGACTTCGTGTGTTCAATTGCGTTCTTAATTATGTTTACAATTGCTTCACTTATCCAATTATGATCATGCTTTAACATAATTTTATCCCTGCCAGGATAAAACTTGAGTTTAACATTCTTACTTTCTGCTTTTATATCTAAAAATTTTAAAGATTCCATTACAGTTTTATTTATATCTAAACTTATCATTTTAAACTTTATTGCACCTGCATCTAATTTTGCAAGTTGGAGTAAACTTTTCACAAGCCATTCAATTCTATTTAATTGATTTTTACTATTTTCTAAAAATTCAATTCTCTTATTATCATCTATCTTTCTATTCAAAAGTATATCGTTATATATTATAAGGGACGAAATTGGAGTTTTTATTTGATGTGATATATCCGATAGAGTGTTAACTAAAAAATCTTTTTCATGCTGTATTTGTGAAAAATTATTTTTTAAA
>DAIMMR010000340.1:0-4335 GCA_036720575.1 Clostridium sp. | reverse complement strand
ATTATCCTTATTTGATATTTGAACTTTGAACTTTGTTCTTTAAAAATATTGCTTCACAATTTTTTTAAACTGCGAAAGTTGAGTATTTAACTTTTACTTATAAACTCTATGAGTTTATAAGGTGTCTTCTTATTAAATCGAGGGCGGTCATAGTTGCTCTCTGTCTTACCACATCTCTGCTGCCAGAATATTGGCACTTCTTAACATAAGTTTCTCCATTTATATAAAGTCCTATATATACTAGACCTACAGGTTTTTTGCAAGTACCGCCGCCAGGACCTGCAATTCCTGTAGTAGCTATGCCTATATCGGTATTTGCTGTTTTAGCTATACCTTCTGCCATTTCTTTTGCAGTCTCAGAACTAACAGCAGTAAATTTGTCTAGGGTATCCTTTTTTACTCTTAGTCTTTTCATTTTGGCCTCGTTGGTATAAGTGACAGCACCTTCTTTAAATACAGCAGATATGCCAGGATAATTTACAAGTCTTGCTGCTATTAGTCCACCAGTACATGATTCTGCAGAGGATATAGTTAAACCTTTATTTATCAATAATTTTCCTATAACATCTTCCATAGTATCATCATCTTCCCCATATATATTTATCCCTAGTTTTTCTCTAATTTTAGATTCTACAGGTTTTATAAGTTCTACAGCTTCTTCTTCTGTATTTGCCCGTGCAGTAATTCTAAGTATTGTATCATTTTCCTTTGCATAAGGAGCTACAGTGGGATTTACACTATTATTTATAAGATCTGATACGCTTTCTGCCATAGAACTTTCTCCCATACCGCAAACTCTAAGTGTTTTAGACTTTATTACTCCAGTACTATATTTTTTTAAAAATGGTACTACATAATTTTGAAACATAGGCTTTGCCTCTTTTGGAGGACCGGGAAGTATTATTAAAATTTTCCCATTTTGCTTCATACAACATCCAGGAGCCGTACCATGTGGATTAGGAAATATAGCAGCATCTTTAGGAAAGTAAGCTTGCTTTATATTATTGCTTTCTAAATTTGATTTTCCCATTTTCTTAAAATAAGATTCTAATTGGCTAAGTGAATTTTTATCTAAAATCATTTCCTTGTTAAAGTATTTAGCACCGGTTTCTTTAGTTAGATCATCTTGAGTAGGTCCGAGTCCTCCAGTTGTAATTATGATGTCAGTTCTTTCAAAAGACTTCTTAAACTCATCTAAAAGTCTCTGAGGATTATCTCCCACAACAGATTGGTGATACACTTCTATACCAAGATCAGCTAATCCTTTGGAAATAAATTGTGCATTTGTATTTACTATATCTCCAAGTAAAATCTCTGTACCAACGCATAATATCTCAGCTTTCATGTATGTACTACCTCCATATTTAATTATATTTGTAAAACAAACATACTTTTATGATAGCATAAAAGTTATGCTTATTTAATAACAATTAATTTAATAATTTTTATATATAAAAGCTATTACTCTATAGTATAATAACTATGTGAAAATAAAGAGGTGATAATGATGAGTGCAAAAAGAAGAACTAGGAAGTCAAAGAGAAAGTCAGGCGGAACATTAAAAATATTAGGTTTAGCTGCCTTAACTATTTTTTTAAGTATAAGCTGTGGATTTATAGTTTATCATTATAATGATATAAAATACTGGGATAACTTAATTTATCCTAGAGTTTCTATAAATAATACGGATCTTTCTGCGAAAACTAAAGATCAGGCTAAGAGTATAATGAGCAGCGGATATTTAAATAAATTTCAACAGAAACAAATTACTATAACTGCAGGAAATAAAAGTTATGAATTACCTTATTCCAGTTTAAGTTTTATGTATAACTTAGATGAAACTCTAAAGTTGGCCTATTCTTATGGGAAAAACAGCAATATATTTAAAAAGTATGAATTGTTAAAGAATCCTAAAAATGTAAACTATAATTTGAAGTTTTCTTATGACACTAAAGTTATAGATAATATGGTAGATAAGATTGCAAGCGAGGTTGATACAGAACCTGTGGATGCATCTCTTGAAATGGGAGGAGTGAAGTTTTCGGTAATACCGCAGAAAGATGGGGTTAAAGTAGATAAAGAAGCTTTGAAAAAAGATATTGAATCTAAAATAGATAATAATTCAGATCAGGATTTAACTGTAAAAGCAGTGCTCAAAACTACCAAAGCTAAAGTAAAGGAAGATGATCTTAAACCTGTGGACACATTAATATCTAGTTTTAGCACAGCCTATGGCGGCATATCTTCTGGTGAAAGGGCAAATAACATATCACTTGCTACTAGCAGCATAAATGGACATGTAGTAATGCCAGGAGATACTTTTAGCTTCAATGGTGTTGTAGGTCAGAGAACTGCAGCCAAAGGATATGAGGCAGCTCCTGTTATTATTGGAGATAAGGTGGAGTCAGGACTTGGTGGGGGAATATGCCAGGTATCTACGACGCTTTACAATGCAGTTTACAAAGCAGGACTTACAACTACGGAAAGGACTCACCATACTATGCCTGTTCATTATGTAGCTGAAGGAATGGATGCTACGGTAGATTATGGAAACATAGATTATAAATTTAGAAATGATTTTAAATATCCTATATACATACAAGGTTATACTTCAGGCGGCAGCATAGTATTTAATTTATATTCCAATTCTTCAGTAGGGAAATAAAAATTATGTATTAACTTAATTAAAAAAGTAATCTTAAGTTATTGTTTTAAATTTGTAACAAATATAACATCCATATAATAAAATAATCTTGTAGACAAATCTTATGGAGGTTTTTTTATGACTGCAAATGGAAAAGCTCGTCAGAGTTACTACGAGGGACTTGAATATTATTGTCCTTTGGTACGAGGATGTCCTAATGTACAGTACAATTCACAGCTAAAACGTGAAAGAGTATTAAGTGCAAGAAATCAGTTTAAAGGAACAGTCGTTAAAATACAGGAAGGAGATATTGTAGGGCAGGTAGTAGTAGATATTGGCTGTGGAAACTTAATGTCCTCTATAATTACCACAGCTTCAATACGGGAACTTGGAATTAAAGTTTGTTCAAAAGTTACAGCCATAGTTAAATCAACTGCTGTAACCATAATGACACCTATGCCTGAAATGATGCATAAGGAAAAAAGCACTGGAAGAACCTTCAGTGCGAGAAACCAATTTAAAGGGAAAGTTGTTAAAATACAGGAAGGAGATATCGTAGGGCAGGTAGTAGTAGATATTGGCTGTGGAAACTTAATGTCTTCTATAATTACTACGGCTTCAATACGGGAGCTTGGAATTAGAGTTGGTTCAGAAGCTATAGCTATTGCTAAATCGACAGATGTTACAATAATGGTGTAGTTGGATTTTTATCTTAGACTTGAATTTATATGCAGGTATATTTTTATGATAATAAAGTACATTTAAATATTTTGTACATAAGCCTTAGTGAAAAGTTTATAAAAAATATTAGGATTTCCCAATTACTTTTAGGCGTGTAACAATATTTAAATGATTGAATATTGTAAAAATATATGCAGTAGAAATGGGCTTATATGTTTTTTTATTCATATAAGTCCATTAATGAATTAACACTAAAATAAGTATTTTTGAAAGCATTACTAAACTATATAAAACATTACTAAAGTATACAATAGATTACGATTAAATGGTTATTTTTTGTATACATACACGTATATTTATATAACAGTAATTATTTTAAGGAGATTTAAATGAGTGATAAAAATTCTAAAAGCAACGCTTCAGGAAAAAAATCTAATAAGGCATCAGATAAAGGTGGCGGAAATAATTGTGAAGACCCTAATATAAATGAATTTATGGAGGCAGTTCAAAAAGCAAACATTCTTAGAGCCGAGTTATACAGACTGCCTTTAGATCCATGGGAGCAAATATTTATTGGTATTGAGATTGCACCTCTATTAAGTGTAATGGATTTGATTGGCCGTGTTTCTTATGATTTATCCTATTCGGCAAATTTCCTTAGCAATACTGCTATAGTACGTCCGCGTAAGAATAAAATAAGAGATACTATTTATTTACTCTATGATATTAACGAACAATGTCAAGACATATATTATGTACTTAAAGAAAGAATAAATTGTGTACTTAAAGATGCACGTTAAGCATAAATTATTCAAAATACAAGGCAATGGAGATAATTCAGCTTGTTTTCCGTGTTTTGCTGTGATATACTGTTAAAGGAATAAGTGAGCATTTTTAAGGAAAAGTTGTGCGAACTGTGTAGTCGTGCGGATATGGCGGAATTGGCAGACGCGCTAGATTCAGGTTCTAGTGAGGGAGACTTCATGCAGGTTCAAGTCCTGTTATCCGCA
>DAIMMR010000339.1:0-4375 GCA_036720575.1 Clostridium sp. | reverse complement strand
ACATTTCTATTTTTATTATGTACTTTTCCAGCAGTATGAAATATTTATATTTGCTGAAAGTGCCTTTTTTCTTGAATTTACTCTCAGTCCCAATTATAGTTTTTACAGTGCTTTATATTTTTGTAAGAAAAGATAATGTTAAATTTTATTACATATTTATAATAACTGCAGTACTTTGTGCTGCATATGCTATCATGATGTATAAGTGTGAAGCTGTACTGCAAAACTTAGAGGAGTACAAGTTTATTTTAGGATATACTCTTGTTTTATCAAATCAATATATATACTGGGGGTATTTGGTATTTAATACTTTAGTAATATTTTTTGTTTTGGCATTTGTTAATAAAAGTAATGCTAATAAACTTGGTATATACATGGTATTGTCGGCAGCTTGCATAACTATATCAGAACTCATAGCGTGGCTTATGGGTATTAGAGTTTTAGCAGAAAATATACTTGGAGATGTAGGTTGGATTGTTGTCTTTATATATGCTTTGAGTAAAGTGAAAAAAACAGCTGACAGGCTTAATTATAAAGCACCTAGTAAAGTATCTAGGTAAAAAATAACTTATGCTCCGAATATTTTTACAACATTCAGTATGTTAAAAAGTTTAAAGTTCAAATATTAAAGTTCAAATAATGATGACTTTCTTCGTACCTCAGGGAATCTATAATTTTAATGTTTTCTGACGTTAGGAGGAAAATTATCATATAAGGTTCTAATTTAAGAAATTCCTTTATATGTAAAGATATTTTTACAATAATGAAGTACTTTTAAATATTTTTTACTTAGACTTATCAAAATATTTAACGTACTGAAGGTTGTAAAAATATCCGGAATATAAAGCGATTTCTTACTTAGAGATCTTATGGATGCTTTTACGATGACGTCTTCTTGGAGGATTTTTCGGTATTAAGCAGTTAGGACCAGATCCAATTAGATCTTCACGACCACATTTTATTAAAGCCTCTTTTACTAAATTGTAATTTTTAGGAAGAGAAAATTGTAAAAGGGCTCTTTGTTCATTTTTCTCTTTTTGTGATTTAGGTACATATACTTTCTCACCGCTTAAAGGATTAATGCCTGTATAGTACATAGTTGTAGATAAACTACCAGGTGTAGGATAAAAGTCCTGAACTTGTTCAGGGGTATAACCCATGCTTTTTATATACTCAGCTAGTTCTATAGCTGCATTTAAATCACTCCCTGGGTGACTGGACATGAGGTAAGGAACTAGATATTGTTTCTTATTTATTTTTTTGTTTATTTCAAAATATTTTTTCACAAATTTATTGTATACGTCAATCTTAGGCTTTCCCATTTGCTTTAGAACCCTCTCACTTATATGTTCGGGAGCTACTTTTAATTGTCCGCTTATGTGGTATTTACATAAGTCTTCAAAAAAATCTGTATTTTTATCATTTATTAGATAGTCATATCTTATTCCTGAACGTATGAATACCTTTTTTATACCAGGAATTTTTCTTATTTTTCTCAATAGATTTAAGTATTCACTATGATCTATAATTAAGTTTTTGCAGGGAGAGGGGAAGAGACATTGTCTATTTTTACACACTCCCACCTTTTCTTGTATTTTGCATGCCTTATGCCTAAAATTTGCAGTAGGACCTCCTACATCATGTATGTATCCTTTAAAATCATCTAAAGTGGTTAATAATTTAGCTTCATCAATTATAGATTTTTCACTCCTATTTTGGACAGTTCTACCCTGGTGAAAAGTAAGAGCGCAAAAAGAGCAGCCGCCATAACAACCCCTGTGACTTGTAATGGAGAAACTTACTTCTTTTATAGCAGGTATTCCACCAAGTTTTTCGTATATAGGGTGGTATGTTCTCATGTAGGGTAAATCATATACTATATCCATTTCCTCTTCTGTTAGTGGAAACTGTGGTGGGTTTTGGACAATGTAATGGTCTCCATGTTTTTGTATTAAGGTTTTTCCCCTTAATGCATCTTGTTCGTAGTATTCTAGTTTATAGCTTTCAGCATAAGCGCTTTTTTCTTGTGTTACTTTTTCAAAAGAAGGTACTTCTACATAATCTTTTATGAGTGATTTATTTTTACAAGGGTATACTGTGCCTCTCACATCTGTAATTTTGTGGATATCCATTCCGTATTTTAATAGGTTTGCCACTTGTACTATGGTTTTTTCTCCCATACCATATATGAGTAGATCTGCTTTTGAATCTAAAAGGATACTTCTTCTTACATTATCACTCCAGTAATCATAGTGGGCAAATCTTCTTAAGCTGGATTCTATTCCACCAATTACTATTGGAACATCCTTATAGGCTTCTTTTGCCCTATTACAGTATACTATTACAGCTCTGTCGGGTCTGTAACCAGATTTACCTCCTGGGGAGTAAAGATCATCATGCCTTTTTTTCTTTGATGCAGTATAATGGTTCACCATAGAATCCATATTCCCAGAGTTTATTAAAAAAGCCAATTTAGGTTTTCCAAGTTTCATAAAATCATTTGCATTTTCCCAGTTAGGCTGAGCTATTATTCCTACTTTAAAACCTTCTTTTTCCAGGACTCTTGATATTATAGCTGAGCCGAAAGAAGGATGATCTACGTAAGCATCTCCTGTTATAAGGACAAAATCCAACTGACTTATATTTCTTGCTTTCATGTCATCTTTACATATAGATAAAAAACTAGTATTTAAATTCAATTTACATTCTCCGTTCTTATATTTCAGATTAGTTTCACTTATTTTTAGTATAACATATTATATTATGAGATAAATATTTAGGAATATGTAGATTTTGAATGGTGATAGGGAGAAGAGGACACACACTAAATAATATAAATATGCAAAGATAAATTATGATATTTTACATTAAAATGAGTAAAATGAAATTAAAGTATCATAACAGGTAAATATAAATAAATTTAATATTTACTAGTTGCATTATAATGAATTTGTAATATAATTATAATATAATAGTAAATGTTTATGTTTAATTATGTTAGGTGAGGCTCCTATATAGACATATGCTGCTGCCCCGAAACATCGAGAGATGCCAATGGGTGAACAGGTATTACCGTAGTAAGGTTTTACTTAATGCAGCTGGATGAAAATCTAAAGCTATATAGTGCTAAAACTCGTGCGATTAAAAAAGTTTTAGTTTAAGAGCCCTGTGGGCTTTTTTTAGTTGTTTGCATATATTTTAATTTTTTAATTTAGGTGGTGTGTTAAATGGAAAACGGACCTTATGGAGGTCGGTGTATCTTAGAAGAAAATTTAATAGAATAAGTGCAGGGAAGTATTAGATCTAATTGGTGATGGCAATGCTATTGATAACTTTTAAAATGTTGATGTAGATTCTATAAATATTTCTCTGCATATAAGGAGGAATATTTATGAAAAAGTTATCTAGTTTCTTATTGAGTCAAGTTCTTTATAAAAAGGTTTATAATGAATTTGACGAATATGTAGGAAAACTTTGGGACGTTTATGTATCTTCTGATCATGGAATGCCAAGGGCCATAGGATATAAGATAAAAAAAGGCAAAGAAATACTCAATTGTGAGTGTAGGAACATAAACTTTTATGATGATAACGACAAGGTTATAATTAAAGGAGAAGGTATAAGGGAAATAATACTTCAAAGTTATTCCTATCTTTTATCAAAACATCTTTTAGATAGACAGATAGTGGATATAAACGGGAAAAAACTTGTAAGAGTTAATGATCTCAGAATTGCAGAAATGGCAGGAGAGTATAGGGTTGTAGCAGTAGATACAGGAGTTCTTGCTTTAGGAAGAAGGCTTGGCATAGAAAAAATCATAAAAAAGTTTTATGATTTATTTAACAAAAAACCTGAAGATAGCCTTATAATTTGGGATAATGTAGAATCACTAGAAATGATAAATAACAATTTAAAACTTTCCGTACCATATAAAAAATTATCTAAGCTCCATCCTGCTGATTTAGCAGATATATTAGAAGATATGGATGTAAACTACAGAAAGAAAGTTTTTGAAAGTTTAGATGAGGATCTAGCAGCGGATACATTAGAGGAAATAGATCCAGAAGTACAGCTAGATATTCTGGAAAATTTGAGCCAGTCTAAAAGGGACGAGGTATTATACAATATGCCCAATGATGAAATAGCAGATATTTTAGATGAGGTAGATAAAGATACTGCAGAAAAGATACTTATAAATATGGAAAAAAATGATGCGGATGAAGTAAGATCACTTATGGAATATAAGGAAGAAACTGTAGGAAGTATAATGAATAAGGATTTTATCTGCTTTAATATAAATATAACCGTTAAAGATACTATTGAGTTTTTAAAAGAAATTAATCCGGAAGATGAGGTATCACATTATATATATATT
>DAIMMR010000338.1:0-4390 GCA_036720575.1 Clostridium sp. | reverse complement strand
GTCATTATATTATATATTATAAAAAGTATTTTACCCAAAATTCAAGTAGTATTTTGTATAAAAACAAGTAATTTTGATAATAATTTTTTAATTTTATGTTAATATAACGATTCTAGTCTTTAAATCAACTCACATAAATAAATATTTTGACAAATTTTATTATTGTAAAAATTTTTTAATGAGTCTAAGGTTTGTATTCTAGGCATTAAATTTAAAATATAAAATATAATTATAGTAGATAATATTTGACATGCAAACATATGTTCGGTATAATAATTTTAAGACAACACAATGATTGCAACTTTTAGTATAAATTAATAAATATCAATCTTAGGAGGTAAAATGAGTAATTATAATATATTTGTAAGTATAAATTATAAGGGAGATAAATCTGAAGAATTGTATAAGAAAACTAAAGTAAATAATTTCAATATAAATTCAAATAAATATCTAATAGGTGGCGGCATTTACAATAGTAAAAAGGGCGGGAAAATTGTATTTACTGCAAAAACTTTACAAGAGATAAATCAAATAACTAAAAAGAAACCTTTGCTAAAAGATAATATACCTATGAAATACAGTATAGCATTTATTCCTAAGAAAATATATTAAATAGTAAAAAGCATATTTTTTATTTCCTAATTTTTAATATTACTAGTGTATAATTATAACATTAATTGTACATAACTAACAGCAGGTTCTCTATTTAAAACATAGGGATCCTGTTAAATTTTTATTGTTTATTTATTTCAAATTTAAATTCAGTTAATACATAAGATAAGTTATTATCAATAGAGATATATATCACTATTGATAATAACTGTGCAAGTGATATAATTATTGTGACAAATGCCTAAGTAGGGAGGAACAAGTTTTGGAAAAGATTGCACTCATAACAGATAGTACTAGTGATTTGAGTAACAGTACTATAGAAAAATATAACATAAAAGTACTTCATTATAGGATAATATATAAAGATAAAGAATTTATAGATAAAGTAACTATAACTCCAGAATATGTATATGATAATTTGGATAAGGAAATACCTACATCGTCTATGCCACCTATGAGTGAAATGGAAGATTTATTTACAAATTTAGAAAAAGAAAATTACACACATGCCATAGTTGTAACTCTTTCTGCTGGATTAACTGGCTTTTATAACGGGGTAAAGTTAGTAAGTGAAAATTATCCTAAAATTAAGACATATATATTTGATTCTAAATCAATTTCCCTTGGGGAGGGTTTTATAGTAGCTAATTGTGCAAAGCTCATAGAAAAAGGCGTAAGTTTTGATGAGATAGTTAGGACAATACCAATTGTAAGGAGTAAGATCGATCTATTTTTTGTGGTTGGAACTTTAGAATATTTAAAAAAAGGTGGTAGAATAGGGAAAGTAGCAGGTACCATTGGGGAACTCCTAAATATAAAACCTATTGTATCAATTGATAATAATGATGGTAAATACTATACTTATGATAAAGTAAGGGGAAGAAAGAAATCTTTAAGTAGGTTGGTTGAAATTGCAAATGAAATTCTTGACAAAAAAAAGTGTAAACTGTGTATTGTACATGGTCATGCACTAGAGGATTCGAAAAAAATATTTGATTTAATAAAGAATCATAAAAATGTAACTTCTGCAATTTTTGGGGGAGCACTAAGTCCTGTAGGAGGAGTTCACAGTGGACCTGGTTTAGTTGGGTTAGTATTATTTGAGGAAGAATAAATTTTATGAGTAAATTTGATTTTAAAGGGGATACAAAGGAAGAAGAAAAAATTCTTTATAAAGAATATAAAAGGAAGCTGGCAGAATTAAAAAAGGTAAAAAAGGAACAAGAAGCTGTAGGGCAGGTTTTTACAAAAGGACTTCTTCCTATATATACACTTTATATTTTAAGCATAAATCCTACTAATGGAAATGATATATCCCATAAAATAGGAGAAAGAACAGGTGGAAGGTGGATACCAAGTACAGGGGGAATCTACCCAATCCTAAGAAAACTGGAAAATGATAAGTTAGTAATTGGAAAATGGGATGATTCTAAAAATAAAATGCAAAAAATATATACTCTTACGGATTTAGGAGTATGCGAACTGAAAAATAGAAAAAATCTTTTAAAAGATAAAATAGAAGATTCTCTGGAAGTATTTAAAATTGTATATAAAGATTTGTATGATGAATTAGAAGAAAATAAAGATTGATAAAACATGCTGCTTAATTAGGTGTGGATAAGTTATGGAATAAGACACCAGTTAAGAGCATGTTTTATTATATTAACTGTTACTTTTAAAATAATCTTCCTTAAATTTTTTAAAGGAATAGCTTACAGGTTTGTGTACTCTATATAATCCATATAGCAGTACTATAATTGCAAAGCCAAAGGATGCTATATTTCTTAGTACAGGTGATACAAAACCTGATAATAGTTTGTCTTCTAGCATCATATTTAAGGATGTATGAGCCAGTACAGCTCCTCCTATGTATATTACCATAGGGTGTTTATTCATAAGTTTTGCTACAAACTGACTCCCAAAAAATATTATAGGAATATTTAATACCAATCCAAATATTATACTGGGTATATGTCCATTAGCAGCAGCGGCTATTGCAAGGACATTGTCTAGACTCATGGTAGCATCAGCTATTACTATACTTGATATTGCACGAAAATATTTATTTGAAGGACTGATTTTTAAATCTTTCTTCTTAGATTTAGGGCTTATGAAATCCCAGGTTATTTTTATAAGCAAAATTCCACCTATTAATTTTATAGGAAGCCATTCTATTAACATTATGTAAGTGATGAGGCAAGCAAATACTATTCTTAGAAAAATCGCAGCAAATACTCCAATCATAGAAGCAGATTTTGCATGATTCTTTGGTAAATCTTTAGTTGCCAGGGCGATAACTCCTATATTATCACCACTTAATACTATATCTAATAAAGTAATTTGTAGAGCCCCTAGCAAAAAAGTAGTTAAATTATCCACGACGTTTACTCCTTTTATCCTAATTTTTAAATTAAGTTAGTATTGTACAAAGTAATATATTCATTAAATATAATAAATATTACGTATTTAGTTTTTCTACAACTTATTGTAACACATAAATAATACAATATAAAGCATATAAAGCAAAATAATTTATCATATAATATGGTTTTTAAATCTACATACATTTTAAATAATAATGAGTATAGAAAATTCTGACTTATTATTTTATTTAATTCCTATGTGTGATAAAATTAAGTTTGAACAGATGTTTATATGAAATTAAAACTATTGCAAATAGGGGGAAATTAAATGAAAAACTATACTAATTTATTTAGAATTAAGTTAAATGATAAGTGGGGTTATATGGATAATAATGGACAAGTTATCATAGAACCTGTATTTCAATATGCATGGGATTTTTTGGATAGTTTAGCTGCTGTTAAGATGAACAATAAATGGGGATATATAGACTGCAATGGAAAAACAGTTATAGATTATAAATATAAACAGTCATGGAATTTCTCTGATGGATTTGCTCCCGTAAAAATAAAGGAAAAGTGGGGGATTATAGACCATAATGATAATATGGTTATAGAACCAAGTTTTAATTTTATTGATGAGTTCTCAAATGGAATGGCACTGGTAAACAAAAATAATAAGTATGGTTTTTTGGACAAAAAAGGAAGATATCCAATAGCATTGAAATATGAAAATGCCTTTAGTTTTTCAGAAGAGGTTGCTAGAGTAAATAATGGTGACAGGTGGAAATATATTGATAGCAAAGGGAATGAAGTAATAAACTGTGATTTCGATTGCGTTTTTGATTTTCATGAAGGATTAGCTCAAGTTATGAAAAATTTTAAATATGGATTTATTGATAAATCAGGTAATTTAGTTATAGAACTCAAATATGATAGCACAGATGGTTTTTATGAAGACGTAGCTAATGTAAAAATAGATGAAAAATGTGGATACATAAATAAAAAAGATGAGTTTGTAATAGATCCTATTTTTGAGGAAGCTCTTAATTTTAGTGAAGGACGAGCATTTGTGAAGATAAAGGATAAATGGGGATGCATTGATAAAAGTGGAAAATTTGTATTGAAACCTCAATTTGATGATGTAAATAATTTTTGTAATGGAGCAGCTATGGTAATATTGAATGATAAATATATATATATTGACAAAGATGGAAAAAGAATTTGGGAAGAACAGTAGGTAAAGTTAAAAATTAAAAGTTAAAGAGGAAATGGGCATAGATTTGTGTAAGAGTGAATCCGTGCCCATTATTTATTATTGAATATAATTCAACTTTCGCACATATAAAATTTTGAATTAATATAAAAATATTGCGAAGCAAAGCTTTTTGAGTTGAGAGTTGAAAATTGAGAGTTGA
>DAIMMR010000337.1:0-4395 GCA_036720575.1 Clostridium sp. | reverse complement strand
AAC
The DNA here is from genome assembly GCA_036720575.1 of Clostridium sp. Taxonomy (GTDB): domain Bacteria; phylum Bacillota; class Clostridia; order Clostridiales; family Clostridiaceae; genus Clostridium_B. The sequence goes on along the minus strand of DAIMMR010000337.1, from coordinate 4,392 downwards.
TTGTATATTTAATAATTTATATTTTGCACTTAATTCTGAAATAGAATTAGATTGTTTTTGTTGCGCTTCAGTTAATTGTTCTGTCTTTTTTACAGTTTGTTCAATATTTTGCGATACAGATTTAATTGTTTCAGTCCATTGTAAATTAGCAGTTCCATCAGGTAATTTATTTCCAATATCTTTTAATTTCAATATCGAATTTGTGACTTCATTTGCTTCATTACGATATTTCAACATTATACTACTAAAATTACCATTTTCATCAAGATTTACTTTATAATCAATGACATTTCCTTGACCACCGCCACGAATTTTCGATACTATATTAGAAAGTTGTTCTTTAATTTTAGTTGCATCAACATTAAAATTAATTGGAACAGATGATAATTTAGTAGTATTAATAACACTATTAATTTGATTTTGAATCTGTGCAGTTTGATTTTTTATAGTATCAGTATTTATTTTTGCATTTATGTTAATGGGAGAAAGAGAAGCTTCAATCGTTTTTAAATCTGCTTTAATTTGAGATGTAGCATCAGGAATATTTAATGTTGCGGATACTTCAATTCTATCAAAATCTGCCATATATAATACATCACTCCTTTACAAAATAAAAGAATGATGACAATAACATCATTCTTAACTTAATATTTTTCAATTTTTACAATTATTCCATAGGGATTATCTTGGTTATATTTATCAATTGCAGCTTGTAAAAATCCATTTCCACCCCAATAAGTAAATCGTTCTATCGGGTTTGATTGATCTTTCCACGCCCATCCTTCTGACCATAAAATAGGCAAATAACCTGACGATCCATGCCAAAGAGAATTATGGAAAGCCAAAGAATCATTAAATTTAACATGCATAGTTAATTGCTTTCCATTTGCACTAATATCAACAGTATCATCTACAAACAATGATTGTCTAAATAATCCAGTTCTATGATATACTTTTGGTGAATAACTCATATACATCAAATCTATCTCATCTTGAATATATTTTTTTAACCTATCAACTTCATTTTTTAATATATATTTCCAACTAATTCCATTTGAAGTTTTTACTGTATTAATTTTTAAATTCTTTAATTGCTCTGCAATAGACGACATAATTATTTCACCTCCATAACAAATATCTATTTATTTCTAACTTCACAATCATTGAAATTACAAATAAATAGAGGATAGGCACAATAACCTATCCTCACATCAAATATCAGTTTTATCTTATTGTATTTAAATAATCTTTAATATCTTGAACGTTTACATCTTCTCTGAAACTCCCACGGCTAAAGCCGGTGGGGTTCTTAATTACGCAAACTTCTTATATAAGTCAAAACTATATATAAACTAATTTGTTTCATTAAGACTTTTACTATCAATTAGTCTATTGACTAAATTAACGATAGCATAAGGCTCGTTTCAAAACCTTTATTTATTACACATTAAAAGCCCATACTTGCTATTTTTTTAACTTTACTATTTCTCAATCTCTCAATCTCTTTATAGTGCAACCTAACAAAATTATCAAAAGTATCAAAGCATCTATCTCTATTAATACTTTTTAAATTATCATTAATATTCATAATAAGAAATGCCGAATATAAATCTCTTTGTATTTTTAGTCCATCAAAATTATTCCATCTCTCACTTAATTTTTTCTTATGATAAGTATCCGTTAAATGATTATATTGACTTGCTTTAACTGAATAAGTATCTATCTTGTTTAATTGTTTACCGTAATAACTAAGTTTTCTATTAATAATTGTTAGCAACATACTTGGTGCTTTATTTGCTAAACTCTTACCAAACCTTTTCTTTTTCTTAAATTTACCTTTATCATTCTTTTCTGTTTTAATAGTACGCTTTTGTAATCCTGCATAATCCATTGTTTCTACATAAATGTTATCACCTAAAGACAAAATATAATTAGCAAGTTTTTCATGTTGCAATTTTCTTACATCTGCTTGTTTACGATACAACTCTTTGATTTGATTCTGAATTGCCTTATAATGATTAGATTTAATCCATATAACTTTCTTATTTCCTTGCTTTTTAATTGTACCGTCAGAATTATAGTTATCTTTATTGATTGAACGTCTGCTACGATCAAGTTTTCTTAATAATAATCTTTTTTGATTTTCAATATTTTGCACTTTATCAGCTAATTCAATTAATTTAACATCAGTACTACTTGATATTGCTAATGTTTGAGTGCCTATATCTAAACCAACATTTCCATTACCTAATAAATGTTTAATCTCACCAGTATTATTATCAATTTTAATAGGTGGAATACCTTTAAAAACAATTTGTAAGTAAAATTTATACTTATTTCGTACATATTTACGAATAATACGACAATAAGATATTTTATTTTGCATAGATTGATATTCATAAAGATTGTTATAATCTATTTGAACTGGTATTTTTAATTTATTCCATATTAATTCATTATTTTTAAAACGAATTCCGGTATTATTAGATTTACCTTCAAGAGAATTTAATTCTCCATACCTTTTAAAATATACCTTATTTCCATTTCCAAATAAAAGTTTATCATAAGATTTCCATAATGTGGTTGCTATTTTTTGAGCAGTAAAAGCATCAATATTATCTCTAAAATGTTTTTGCATTAATTTAATATCAGCATGGAATGAATATTCATTAAGTCTATATTGTTTATACAACTCATTTAACTGATTGCACAATTCCTTTTTACATTTCAATTTTGACTTATCTTCAGACTTATAAATTTCAGCCAATTTAAACTTAATATTACGATATAATTTAGTTTTAATCATTTCTTTATACCGTTTTTGAGTTATATTAACCAAAGAATTATAAATTTGCCTACCTATTTCAAAACGTTTATTAAGAATATCATCTTGATATATTTCGGTTATTAAAGGAAATTGTACTACAAAATTACTCAATGAATATTCACCTCATTTTCTAATTATATCTTGTTTTTTGATTTTCAACATATTTTTTAATGGTTTCACTACAAACATTACCTGCTGTAGAAATAAAATAACTTCGTGTCCATAAGCTATGCATTTTACTTAATTCAACAAATTCTTTTCGTAATATTTTACTTGTATAACCTTTAATTTGTTGCATAATATAAGATGGACTTTGTGTAGGTAAACAATTTAAAAACATATGCGTATGATCTTTATTACATTCTAATGCAATAATATTAATATTTAACTCCTTACATTTTTCTTTGACCAATATTTTAAATCGTTCTTCCACATTAGGAATAAGAAATATTTTTCTCCTATAACGAGGACAAAATACAAAATGATAATTAATTAATGATACTGTTGTTTCAGTATGCCTATAATTATTTTCCATATCTTTATTATATCAAATAATGTGTATATTGTCAAGTACTTTATACACAATAATTTTAATTTAATGTGCTATTCATCCCACACCTAAAGAAGTGGGCTTTTCGCACTATCTCTTGTAAAGATTATATATTGAAATTTTATTTTCTTTTATTTTTCCACAATATGGGCATTTAAATTGTACACGTTTATTTGACAATGGGCTATATCTTTTTGCTTCATCATATCCATTTGGAAAATAATCTATCATCCATAATGTGTTTTTATTAGCTACAATTGAATTAATATTTGGAATAATTACACGTTTAGCACAACATTGACATCCTATTCCTTTATTTAAATCTGATTCTCTAATCTATCCAGTATGGTATGTGCAATTATTACATAAATAATTGTAATATTTACCTTTATTCTTTATATATTTTCTATCAATGATTAACATATTGCGTTTATTGTCAACTATTTTATCCCCAATATTATATTTAAAATCAGATGTTTTGTATTTTAAAATTCTTCCTATTTGGCAAGATGTTAAAGAACCAATTCCTATTTGAAATTGTTGATTATTATATGTAATTATTAATTCGTTTTTATTCTTACCATATCCAGTTAATAATAATTTGTCATAAATATCGTTATAATGAAATTCAATGTATGAATTAAAATTCATACGCCAATCTATTTTCCCTTTCAAATTTCCTGTAGTATATCGCTTTAATTTAGATAAATCAATCCATCTTTCAATAACTTTCATTATTATATTACCTCAATCTTTCTTTAATCTTTTTCAGCGACAGAAAAAGCTACTGCTTTAATACAGTAGCTAAATCATTTATAAATTTTTCTGTTTTCTCAAATACAAATACCGTATGCCCTTGTTTCTCTTTATCTGGTTTAATATCTACAATTGGATTACCCAATTTCAAAAGGTGTCTTGCTACATAAGGCTGAAATATTAATTTATATGTATTTATACAAATCATCCTTTACATCTTAAATAAATTAGCAAATACTTTACTAGCATTACTTCTTAC
>DAIMMR010000015.1:0-27074 GCA_036720575.1 Clostridium sp. | reverse complement strand
CTATTTTTATATATATTTAACTTTTTAATACTTTAAATATTTAAATAATATATTATTTGATATTTAAAAAATGATTTGTAATTCTCATAATTAAGAATTTTATAATTATTTTGCCCCTAAAAAGATAGATTATTTATATTACAAGGATTAGGAGGGAAAAGTGCCTCCCCTACTTCTCCTGTAAATTTAAGTCATCCGCTAAATGATAAGCCCCCTTATTCATAAGCGTTATTCATAAGTAATTTTTTTATTGATATACTGTTAAAATATTACCCCAATTTAATAAATATTTTAATACTATCAAATAACCATTCTACTTTTTAACTACTCATTATCAGGATTTTCATTGATCCATGACATCATTGATCTAAGTTCTTTACCAACCTTTTCTATTGGAGCATCTTGTTCCATTCTTCTTCTTGCTGTAAATCCTGGTCTTCCAGTTTTGTTCTCAAGAAGCCATTCTCTTGCAAATGTTCCATCCTGGATCTCTTTAAGAACTTTCTTCATCTCAGCTCTTGTGTTTTCATTGATTATTCTCTTACCTATCTTATAATCTCCATATTCAGCAGTATCACTTACAGAATATCTCATTCTAGTTAATCCACCTTCATATATCAAGTCAACTATTAACTTCATTTCATGTAGGCATTCAAAATATGCATTTTCAGGAGCATATCCAGCTTCAACTAATGTATCAAAACCAGCTTTGATAAGTTCTGCAACTCCTCCACAAAGTACTACCTGTTCACCGAATAAATCAGTTTCAGTTTCAACTTTAAATGTTGTAGTCATAACTCCTGCTCTAGTTCCGCCAATTCCTTTTCCATAAGCTAAGGCAATTTCTTTTCCTTTTCCACTGTAATCTTGATATACTGCATAAAGGCATGGAACTCCATTACCTAATGTATATTCTCTTCTAACTATATGTCCTGGTCCTTTAGGTGCAATCATCAAAACATCTATGTTCTTAGGTGGTACTATTTGATTAAAATGAATGTTGAATCCATGTGCAAAGAACAATGCATTTCCTTCTGATAAATTATCTTTTATGCTTTCTTCATAAATTTGTTTTTGTTTTTCATCTGGTAGAAGTACTGTTATAATATCTGCTTGTTTAACAGCTTCAGCTATTTCATATACCTTAAATCCATAATCTTCAGCCTTTTTCCATGATTTACTACCTTTATATAAACCGACTATTACATCGAGTCCACTTTCTTTTAAATTCAAAGCATGTGCATGTCCCTGACTTCCAAAACCAAGTATAGCTATTTTCTTTCCTTTCAAAAGATTCAAATCTGCATCCTCATCATAATAAACTTTTAATTTTTCCATAATACTTTCCTCCTGAATAATCTATTTATACTATTTTTATATATATTTAACTTTTTAATACTTTAAATATTTAAATAATATATTACTTGATGCTTAAAAATGATGTGCAATTCGCATAATTAAGAATTTTATGACTATTGCAAGTGCATATATCCTATATTTTATAAATTATTTAATTGTAAAATAATTTATTTCAATTTTAAGAACCAGCATTTGAACAATTACCACTAATTTTTTGTATAAAAAAACAACCAACATTCTCTGCTTGGGGCGAGAAGTTTGGTCGCGCGGTACCACCCAATTTTTTACTCAAAGTAATAACGGTTTTACCGGTAAAGCCTACTTAGTTTCAGCTCACGACTCCAAGGCTACCTTCAATAGTCATATTTATGAGTTTTCACCAAAATCTCACTCTCTAAGAAATACTTCCTATTTACTCTTCCCTATCATTGTCTTTATACTCTACAATTGTACCAATTCAAAATATCAATTAGAAATAACCCCCATGGATATAACTAATAAATACCCTTTATTTTATTAAAACTAAAATAAACCTAATTGGTTTTAAATCACTTTGAAAAATTTATTTGTTTTTGAAATTTACTTTATCAATATTTAGTGTATGTGACGATAATAATACCTTATGAGAATAATGTCAATAGTTTTTTTAAAATTTTTTTGTTTTTTTATTACATTATGTTTTTCCTACATTATATTACCATAAAAAAATATTTTTCATAGTTTCATGAAAGCAAATACTCAATTTAAACTTTTAGCTTTTTAGAATTTATTGATTAGGCTTATCAAAATATTTAACCAAGTTGAAGATTGTAAAAATATTTGCAGTATACCTTGATTTTTTATTTAAAATTTCTTTATATAGTTAATTATATATTTCAAAAAAATTGTTGACATACATATTTTTTTATAGTATAGTTAGTGCAAATAAAAAAACGATGACGGAGAAGAGTAAACAAAAATATGCTTTCAGAGAATGGGGATTTGGTGGAAACCCATAAGCTACAGTTGTTGAAAATCACTCCTAAGTTGCAGACTGAACTTTATATAAAGTAAGTTATGCCGGCAGAGCCGTTATGTATACGAGTAATAATTTGGGTGGTACAGCGACAGACCTTCGCCCCATTGGGGTGTATGTCTGTTTTTTTTATACTCTATTTTAAGTTTATTTATTTTATCAGAAAAAATTTAGTGTGTGTATGTAATTTAAATATTAAAATTTAATACTAATGTATTTTCATATTTTATCTTTTTTATCCGATGACTATGTATTTTAATTTGTTTTTACGTGTTTACTTTATTATTTAGTAGTGTATAATTTTATTAAATTTAGAAATAAGTGTATCATAGTTAAGCGAAAAGTTGATAATTGAAAGTGGAGAATAAATGCTAACTCTCAACTCTCAACTCTCAACTCTCAACTATATTATAGCCATGTATATAGGAATAACTAGTAAACTTAAAACCGTGGTTAATGATGTAACTACTGCTGCATATTCATAATCAGCACCATATGCCTTTGCCACTATAGAAGTATTTGTCATTACTGGCATAGCAGCCTGTATTATAAACACTTTTTTCATAAGATCAGGTATAGGGAAGAAACCTGCCAGAAATATTATTAAAGCTGGTGATATAATGAACCTTCCTATTAGAACAAAAAATATATCTTTACTCATCTTAATTTTCTTTATATCCACATAGTAAATTGTTATCCCTATAAACAACATAGAAAGTGGCGTTGTCATATCTCCAAAGTATTTACAGGTATCCATAACAAACTTAGGAAGTTTTATTCCACAAAATATAAATATCATTGCTATTATAAATCCCATAAGCGGAGGAGAAAATATTCTATTTAAAGTTTGCTTTGAAAAAATGCTTGTTTTTTTATCAGCTTGTCCATCTGAGCTTATTCCATAAGCACCTATTGTCCAAAAAAAAGTAGTATTTGCTATATAGTATAAAAGCACATAAGGAACACTTTTTGAACCAAACAATGCTAAATTTATAGGCAATCCAATAAATATGGAATTAGATACAAAAAACATAGACCGAAATGTACCAATTCTCTCCTTTTTCACCTTTATGATCTTAGAAATCAATATAGCTAGTATATAACCTATAGCCATAGATAAAACTGGTATAATAAGTCCTTTTCCTATATGATCTAATTTATCTCTTGTAAAATTGCCCATTAAATTGGAAATCATAAGGCAAGGAAGTGCTACATTGCATACTAATCTTGAAAATACTTTTGATATGTTCTCATTAAGCCATTTAAATTTTGTAAGCACATATCCTGTACATATCATAATTACTATGCTAAGTACACTTCCAATTGCATTTAATACTACCATCTGTTCATCCCACCATCTTCATCTTTAAATTTACCAAGTGCATCCGCTAATGCAAAAGATGACAGCTTTTGTCCAAAATTGCAGCTGTGGTACACGTAAGTATAGTTATTAAAATTTTGCAGTAATGCCATCAATGAATCTTGCTTAGTGGAAATTTGTTTTTCCCACTAAGTTTAGATGAATTATCCAAGGGCGTAACTACTGTAACACTCCCACTTTGATAGAAGTGGGAGTGTTACAGTAGGTAGCCATCGGATAAACGTCATATTACATAATATATTCTTTTTCAATTAAGGTCAACTCACTTGTCTTATATTGTCTAATTTGGCCAGTAAAAAACTGAGTTATATGTAGTATAACTCAGTTTTTTTACAATGGATTCAATTAAATTAATGTGACTCACTATTTATTAACTTTTCAGAGCTAGAAACTATCTCCTGGCTCTTAGCACTTATTTCCTTGATAGTTTCCGATATAGTTAATATATCGTTATTTATGTTATCCATTTTGCTCTGGAGTAAATCAGATACTTCAATAACCTTTAAAATAGATTGCATCATTTCATTTTCTTCATTTTTAGTAGATTGTGCAGTGGTTTTAGATTGCTCTGCTAGCTTTTTTACTTCGTCTGCTACTACTGCAAAACCTTTTCCATGTTCATTTGCCCGTGCTGCCTCTATTGCAGCATTTAGTGAAAGTAAATTAGTCTGCTCTGAAATAGCCACAATACTATCTGACGAATCCGTGAATTTATCTAACTTTTCATTTATCTGATGAATATTTTCCTTCAACTGGCTTGATATATCCATTATTGACTTTAATTCTTCTACTATATCCTGGATTGCAGATGCACTTTCCTCATTTCCTTTACTTACTTCATTTATAGCTGTCAATAGAGTATTTGCAAATTTAATTATTTCATCTGATTTTCGTTGTCTTTCCTCAGCTAGTACAGTTATTTTGTTTATAGATTCTTTAACTTCTTCATTTTTTTCTTCCAGTTCGCTATATTCCATATTGATTTTTTTCTTCACATAATAAATACAATTTTCCTTAGAATTTATGCCGTTAAAAATCATCTTTACCATTTCTTTGCAAGTACTGTATCCACAAGCAGAACAGTTAAATTCTTTTCCCAAAGTTGTAGTTTTCATCATCTCATTAAATATGTTGTCATAATCTTTTTGAGTAGGTTCAATTATTTTTTTAACCTTCTGTGCAGTATACTTTCTTACGAAATCATTTAAATTAAGATTTTTATCAAAATATTCGTCTATTGATTTGATTTTTTTCTTAAACAAGCCAGTTTTTTCCCTTAACTTTTCCACCTTCATATCATGAAACCTATATTGGATATCATATTCCGTTAAATTGTCTAAAGAAGCTGTACCTATATTACATCCATTTTTACAATTTAAAATATCCAGTAAACCAGGTAGAAGCTTATTAGCTTTAACTCTATCAGAATACTTATTCAAGTACTCAATTGCCTCTTTATGTCCCTCTACCTGAAGAACATGTAATTCTTCAGTTCTAGCTTTTACATTTGCTTTTAATCCACCTGGTAAACTGTAAACAACCCCAAGAGAAGCAGGAACATTATCAAATTCAACTTCATCGTAATTGTTGAGATTTACATTATTATCTCTCAAATAGTCTAAAATCTTTTTATAGGTTACATTATATTTCACATACCCATCTGTATTCTTATCATTGATTTCAATTAACTTGCCAATACAAGGTGACAGAAAAGCTATATCTTCACATATATGCTTATATTTTTTCAAATAAACAGCAGTACACATCATAGGACTGTGTATAGGTGCTAAATATTCTATTAATTCAGGCCTATATTTTTCAATATAATTAACCACGATAGGACAGGGCTGCGATATTAAAGAAGGAATATTATTCTCCTTCATTGCTTTTAGATAACCCCAGGTAGTAATATCTGCACCGAAAGAAACATCATAAATTATAGATACTCCCAAAAATTTAAGATATCCAAAAAATTTCTTGTAATTTTTAATATTAACTATAATAGATGGTGCAGCTATTACTGTTATTTTTTTGCCTTTTTTCAAATCCTTAAAAAAGTCTTGTGTACTATCGTTAAAGTCTCTGGCCCCATGTTCGCAAACCTTTACACACTCACCGCATCCAATACACCTTTCCTCATCTATGTAAACCTTACTTACACCGTTTTCAGTTGTTGTAACATTTGCACCAAGAATAGGACAAGTTCTTATACACTTATTGCAACCTGTACATTTTTCTTTTAAAACAGTTACAGGACTTTTATTCACACTAAAACCCCCTCAATTTCCCCCTAAGCTTCAATGAATTTTACTTAAAACTCAATCCTATTCTATTTTACAATAAACTAATTGGTATAACAATGCTATAATTATAATATTTACCTATTTTTTAAAAAAGCGTAAAAAAATATACCCTTAAAAGGGTATAAAGTTTATTTATTCAATTATCTTTATTATATTTAAAAGTGTCCTATTAACAGGAGTGTCTACACCATATTTCTCTCCTAACTTGCAAACAGTACCTGCAAATATATCAACTTCAGTTTTTCTGCCATATACAATATCCTGACACATTGAGGTCCTGCTGTCAGGTCCTAAAGTATTCAATACCTTATGCCATTCTTCTATATCTTTTTTGCTTAAATCAACCCCTACTTTTTGTGATAATTTTACCACTTCCCACATTGCAGATTCCATAAGTTCTTTAGCCTCATTTTTAGTTTGAAATACACCATAAGTTGCCCTAAGAACTGCTGAAGTCTGATTTATACCTACATTTACCATAAATTTATACCACAGAGCACGCATCATGTCTTCTGGAATTTTATAAGGAATTTTTGCATTATCAAAGAGATTCTTTACTTTTTGTACCTTTTCTGAATAAACTTTATTTACCTTTTCCCCAAAGGTTATATTTCCAATACTAGAAAAGCTGATATTGTTTCCCTTATGATTTCCATCAATACCAATACATAAGGCATAGAGCATCTTATCCATTCCATACTCTTTTCCTATGATTTCCTCACTTGTAATACCGTTCATGAGAGAAATTATGATAGTATTTTCTCCTACATGGTTTTTCATATCGCAAATAGCCTGATTTAACTGATTTGACTTTACGGAGACAATAATCAAATCTGCTGGCTGGCATTTTTCCTTTGGATCTATATAAGTAAAATCATACTTTTTCCCATTAATTATAAATCCATTTTTTTTATATCTTTCAGCCCTTTCTCCCCCAGCTATAAATTTTATTCCTTCTGGATTAAAATCGTACAATTTACTGGTGTAGGCACACCCAATAGCTCCTAGTCCAATAACAGTTATGTTTTCTATTTTTTTCATACTACGCACATCTCCTTTTTTAACATTATACTGGGAATTTAATATTCAAAAAGCCTGTGCTACTCACAATAAGCACATAATGAGTTAACACAGACTCTTATTAAAATTAGAAATTGATATAACTTCTAATCAACTATATTTCCAGGACTTAAAATACTATTTGGGTCAAAGACCCTTTTGATATTCTCCATGATATTTATTTCAGCCTGACTAAATTGAAGAGGCATATGCTTCTTTCTAGTCTTTCCTGTACCATGCTCTGCTGTTATTGTTCCACCATACTTTATTGCAGTCTTGTATATTTCTTCTTTAAGCTGCTCATAATTGGCAGGAAGTTTGCCATTGTCACCCATGATAAAGTTATGAATATTTCCATCTCCTATATGGCCAAGAGATACAATTTCATTGTCATACTCTTTAGTCAATCTCTTTACGTCATCAAAGAAATCAGGCACAGAAGACGGTGGTACAGCTACGTCCATAATATCTGCTATATTATCCTTATAAGGACCATATGCATTACTTCTTATCTCTAAAAGATGTCTTTGATCCTTTTCAGTTTCTGCTACAATGCTATCTACAGAGCCATGTTTTTCACATATTTCTACAACTTTTTCACTACTAGAATAAAGATCATCTTCACTGCTTTCATCTAGTATAAACATCAAATCCACAGAACCTTTAGATGCAGGCCAGGTAGTTCCAAGCTGCTCTGCTGCTTTTACACTTATTATTCTGTCCATGTATTCAATAGCAAGAGGTGTAATTCCCTCTTGAAGTATTTCAGGTACTGCATCACAAGCATCTCTCTGACTGTTAAATGAAATTAGCAATGTTCCATTATATTTGCTTCTTGCATATAATCTTAGCGTCACTTTTGTAATAATACCAAGAGTTCCTTCACTTCCTATCATAAGTTGAAGCAAGTCATAACCCATGTTGTTCTTTAATAATTTGCCACCTAAAGTAATTATCTCTCCTGTGGCAAGAACTACTTCCAACGCTTTAACATGATTTCTCATAATTCCATGCTTTACAGCCCCTGTACCACCTGCATTTGCTGCAACCATGCCTCCCACTTGTGCACCTTCATCTCCCGGATGTACAGGGAAAAATAATTTGCCATTCTTATTTAGTTCTTCAAGTAGTTGAGACAATGTTGCTCCAGATTCTAAAGTAATCATAAGATTCTTTTCGTCAAATTCAACAACCTTATTTAATCTCTCCAAGGATAAAATAATGCTTGGCTGTATTGGTATTGCTCCAGCAACTACTCCTGTACCGCCGCCCCTGACGATTACAGGCAATACTTCCTTATTTGCATACTTTAACACTTCTGATATTTCCTCAGGTGAAGCTGGTTTAACTACCACACAATCTTTACATGCTTCTGGACGAAGTAAAGTTTCAGTCTCATCATAAAGATAGCCCTGCATTTGAGATAAATCATTAGTAACCCAATCATCTCCTACAAATTTTCTTAAATTTTCAACTACTTTTTCTGGTGAATTTTTTATTAAATCAATATTCATTTCTAATGCCCCCTTTTTTATTTTAACAACTTACAGTTTCTAAACTTCCCTGCTTTATTTTATTAATTAAATCAGGTACTACCTTGTACATATCATCTACTATTCCATAGTCAGCTACATTAAATATTGGAGCTGATGGATCTGTATTAATTGCAACAATAAAGTCTGATTCCTTCATTCCTGCTAAATGCTGTGGTGCACCTGAAATTCCACAAGCTATATATAATTTAGGTTTTACCCTGTTTCCACTGTATCCTACCTGGAAGTCCTTAGATATAAAACCATCATCAACTATCTCCCTGCTAGCTCCTACTACACCGGAAAGTAAGTCAGCAAGTTCTTTTATCATAGCCATATCTTCTGCTTTCTTTAATCCTTTGCCTGCTGCAACTACAACACTTGCATCAGAGATATTTACTTCCTGGGATTTCAATTCTTTTATAACTTTTACAAGTTCATTCTCAGGCTCAACTGCATCTACTTTCACAATTTGACCTTTTCTATTTTCATCTCTCTTGCTTTCATCAAATTCCTTATACCTTACTGTAGACATCTGTGGATACTTATCTGACTTTATATGTGCCAATATATTTTCACTAAAGGCAGGCCTTATCTGTATAAGCTTACCATCTTCATCTATTTCAAGGCCTGTACAATCTGCCGTAAGCCCTGTTTCAAGAGAAGCTGCAAGCCTAGGTGCCAGCGATCTTCCAAGACTTGTTGCACCTATTAAACAGATTTCAGGTTTAACTTTTTTAATCAAATTTTCCAGGTTAGTTTTATAAACTGTCTCTTCAGGTACACTAAATATATCACTTTCAATATAAAATACCTTATCTGCACCCCTATATATAAGCTCTTCTGCATTAATATCACTAGGTCCTAAAAGTGCACTATATACAGGTACATTTAGCTTACCTGCAAGTTCCCTGGCTTTTCCAAGAAGTTCATAACTTACCTTGTGGATTTCTCCTTTTTTCTGCTCTGCAAATACTAAAACTCCATTATATTCCTTTCCCATATCATTATGCCTCCAAAATTTTCTTTTTTCTAAATATATCTATAAGTTCATCTTCTGCCTTAATTGTGTCAGCTTCCCTGTAAATTTTGCCCTGCCTTTTTTGTATTTCTGGTACTTCTATTTTTTTAACTTTTGTAGGTGATCCCTTAAATCCAACTTTCTCAGCTTCTATATATTCCTTTAAATCTTCAAACTTCAATGTCTTTATCTCCGCTTTTCTAGCCTTCATTTTATTTTTAAAGGACGGAAGTCTAGGTTCATTTATATCTTTGGTTACTGTAATTAAAGCTGGTAATTTTATACTCTTTAAATAGGTTCCCTCCCATATTTCAGAACAAACTTCTATTTTATCCTCACTTGCACTTGTAATCTTGCTTATATAACTTGCATGAGGTATATTTAAAAATTCTGCAACTTCAGGTCCAACCTGTCCCGTATCTCCATCTACAGTTTTTTCTCCAGCAATTACCAGATCACAATTTTCTATTTTCTTTAAGGCACTTGCAAGTATAGCTGAAGTAGCTTTTGTATCGGATCCTCCAAATTTTATATCACTTACAAGTATTCCTTCATTAGCACCTCTTGCAATACATTCCCTTAATGCCTTATCTGCACTTGGAGGTCCCATGCTTACTACTGTAACCTTAGCATCAATTTTTTCACTTATTTGTACTGCTGATTCCAGTGCATTTAGATCAAACGGATTAATTTCTACACCTGCAGATTTACGATCCACTACTCCCTTTTCTCTATCAAATTTTACTTTTTCCATATCAGGAACCTGTTTAATTAAAACTACAATATTCATTACCAAGTCTCCATCCCTTCTGTAAATTTTTTTAAAATTAGCTGATATGCTGTCACACTTATATAAACAGAGTTCTTAGTATCAGATGGAGTTTTGACTCCACCTGATGCTTAGAACTCGTTATCCAGGGACATAGCTGCTCTTTACTCCCACTTGGACAAGTGGAAGTATTAGAGCAGGTAGTCATCGGATAAAATAAAGCTTCACCGCGTCACCAATACAAAGGTGGCAAATAAAGCAATTTATGCTATACCTTTAATCTAATAATAAAATTTGCTTTTGGTGTATAAAAAAAACAGCTCTCTTTCGCTGGGGCGAAAAAGTCTGTCGCGGTACCACCCAATTTCTACTTAATTAATATAACGGCTTATAACAAGCCGGATCAGCTTACAATATGTTCAGCCTACAGCTCCAGGGTGATCTTAGATATGTATATTTATGAGATTTCACCTTGCCTCACTCTCTTTAAAATACTTATCATATCTACTAGTCCTGTCATTGCTTTTATCTTTAAACACGAGTTTACTATAAGTTTAAATCAATGTCAATAAATAATTCCAGTGATTTCATAATTAATTTATCTCTATTTTAACTTTACTTCCACCCATTCCTGCCTCTGCAGGAGTAACTATAAGCTTTACAGGCACCCTATCTTTAATTGATTCAAGATGACTTATTATGCCTATGGACAACCTATCATTATGAATTTTCTCCAGGGAATCCATAACCACATCCAGGAGATTATCATCAAGAGTTCCAAAACCTTCATCCAGAAAGAATAGTTCTAGAGGTGCACTTCCCTTTAATTGTATTTGAGCAGATAGTGCTAGTGCCAGTGCCAGTGATGTTACAAAAGTCTCTCCCCCAGATAAAGTAGATGCATCTCTATGTGCTCCACCATTTTTATAATCCCTTATAATAAATCTGCCATCCTTATCAACTTCCAATCCATAATTTCCACAAGTAATTTCCTTTAATCTCTTGTCTGCTTCTATGGATATATATTTCAGCTGATTCTGAGCTACAAATTCCACAAACTTTTTCCCTTTGAACAGTTTATCCAGGTCATCTAAAAGACTTAATTCATGTTCTAGTTTCTGTTTTTTATTTAAAAGTTTTGTAAGTTGCCCTATTTTTTCGTCTATATCTTTGACTTCCTTTTCAAGCTCTATTTTGTCTTTTTTTAACTTTTCTAAAATTTCAGTATTTTTATCTCTAGTACTTTGTATTTCAATCCATCTGTCCTCACTTAAACTCCTGTCGCCTATTTTTGTATTAAGGTTTTCTATAGTACCAACTATTTTAACACTTGCATTTCTATATTGTTCTATTTTAATCTTAAGTTTCTCAATTTTATCCTTAGAAATGTAGTTATTTTTAGCTTCAACTACATTTTCAATTTTTTCCTCTACTAAAGCCTTTCTTAAACTTTCCCGGTCATCTGTACATCTCTCATTTAAGCTAACTAAATTTTTCTGAGCTGCTATTATGCTGCTGCTGCACTCATTATACTGTTTTTCTACTTTTTTGCTGCTTTTTTCTGCTTCCTCATATTCATACTCTATTTTTTTTATGTTACCTGATATTTCTATTTTTAAATTTTCTAAATCTTCTCTACCACAGGCTTTATCTTTTATATTATTTTCTTTTTCACTTACGTTTTTATTTTTTTCTACAAAGATAGCGCTGTTTTTGCTTAGCTGCGTCCGTAAAGTCATTAATTTTTCATTTAAGCTCTCTTTTTTTCTTTGCTCAATTTCTAAATCTTTTCTTAGATTTTTTATAACATTTTCAAGTAATGTTTTACTTTTCTCCTTTTCAAGGATTTCCTCATTCTTTTCTTTAAAATTACAGATACCAAGTTCTTGTTTCAATAATTCATATTCACTGTTTATTTTTGCACACTTCTGGTCTGTTTTCTGAAAACTTTCCTGTAACTTTTGAAGCTGAGACCTGTTTTCTACATTTCTCGTAACTGATTTACTATACTCAATTTCTATGCCACTTTTATCTTGATTTAAAATTTTAATCTTATTTTCCAGAGCTATTTTTTTATTATTGAATTCATTTACAGCTTCCTTTAAATTATTGAACTTACACTCAGTATCCTCAAGAGAAAATGCTTTAAAATTCTCACCTAAGGCCTTTATTTTTTTCTGCCTGTCTAATATATTTTCTTTTTGTACTTTAATATTCGTATCTATTTTCACTATTTCATTATTTAGTTTATTACTTTTTTGAATTTTTGCATCCAAATCAAGTTTTAGCTCTTTCAAATTACTTGAATCTAAAATTATAACATTTTCTACAACATGATGAACTGATCCACATACAGGACAAGGCTCTCCTTCTACTAGAGATTCCCTCAAAGTATGTGCCAAATTTTCAGTTTCAATCTTTTTCACTTTTTTATCTATTTCTTCAATTTCATTTTCCAAATTACTTTTTTCACTTTTCTTGTTTTCAAGCTCAATTTTGAGCTTTTCTATTAAATCAGTACTACTGCGTAAATCACCTTCATATTCATAATATTTACTCCATTTATCGCTGACATCTGTCAAATTTTTTTGCAAAGTTAAAAGTGAATTCTGATCCCCAGGACAGTTCTCTATTAATTTATTCAATAATTTATTATTATCTTCTAACAAATTGGACTTTTCATTATTTTTCTTAGATAGTATTTCACTTTTCTTTTCTTCAGTTTCAATACTTAATTTCAAACTTTCAATATCCCTAGCTGCACCTTTTTTCTGTTCACCAATACTTTCAAGGTTGTTAAAAATCACTATGCCTTCATTAATCTTTTTTTTATACTCTTCAGGAACTTTCAAAGCCTGCATTTTATTTTCACTATCTTTTATCTGACAGTTTATCCTACTAATGTCTACCTCGCTTTTTTCTATAGTCCTACTGTTATTCTGCAAATCTTGTTCTAAAATTGCAATATTTTTTTCTAATTTTTCTTTATCGTGAATCAATATATTTAAAACGGACTTTTCTTCTATTGCCTCAATAGCCTTTTGTTCTTTTATTTTTAAATTAGGTAATTCATTATTCCTTTTATTTTTGGCGTTCTCTAATGTACTCTCTATCTCATCTTTACCCTTTTTTATAGATTTCATAGTATCATTCAAAACAAAAAGCTCTTTTTCTACATTTCTAATTTTTGAAAGTGTATTTTCATATTCCTCAGCATAAGGTTTTACCTTTGCTGCACTTTCCCCTAATAAAACTTCTTTCTGAATCCCATTTATGTATGCTTCATTTTTCTTAAGCTTCCCCTGCTCTATCAATTGGTGTTTTAACTCTTCTTGAAGATTCCACAGTTCTCTACCGTTATTAAATTCATTTTGTGAATCAACTAATTCACTTTGACACTTATCATAGCTTTTATTTAATTCGCAAAGTGTCTTTTTCTTCTCTTCCATGATCTGTTCATTTATATTTTCATAACCCTTTAACTCACCTGCAATTAAATTTGCCTTATCTTTTTCCATGCCAATCTTCTTTGACAATTTTTCAGAAAGTTCATACCCGTACTTTTGAAGGTTGAAAAGTCTCTCAAGCATATTTCTTCTATCTTTTCCCTCCAGCTTTAAAAATTCACTAAATCTCCCCTGGGGCAAAACTACAGTCCTTGTAAAGTCTTCCAACTTAAGTCCAATAATATCCTCACATTTTTCAGTTACATTTCTAACCCCTTCTTCTAATATCTTTTCCACATCATCTGTAACATCTACTATTTTAGCTAGTTTACTTCTAGGGCTTCCCGTTTTATTGTCTCTTTTAAATTCTCTTTCAACTCTATATCTTTTTATGTTTCTTCCAGATATCTGGAATTCAAAACTAACACTTAAAGTATTACAATTTATATTGATGTAGTTTGAACTTTTTCTAGATGTTTCACCATATAAGGCCAGAGTCATACCATCAAGTATGGTGGATTTTCCACTTCCCGTAGATCCAAATATTCCAAACAAACCTCTTTGGGTCAATTTCTCAAAATCTATACATTGTGATTCTATAAAGCTATTTAATCCTTTTATTTTAAGTCTAATTGGCTTCATTATTTTCATCACCTTCCACAACAGACAATAACATATTCACTAATTCTTCCTGAGGCTCTACTTTTCTCTCTTTTAAATAAAATTCTTTAAAAATATCCTCAAAGGGTTTCTGCGAAAAACTACTTATATCAAAATTCTCATTACCTTTTTCCACTATTTTAGGCATGATTTCAATTATATCTTTTTTAGTAGTTTTCATTATTTTTATTTCATCTTCCCTTATATACCTGTCCGTGGTTATCTCTAAATAGACCCAGCAATTTCTATCTTTGTTTTCTTCACATTTTTCTATTGCATCCTGAATATTTTTACATTTCCACACCTCTATGGGCTTATATGTTTTAAATTCTATATCCTTTACTGTACACTTTTCTCCTGCTTTTACATCTATAATAAAGCACTTCTTTTTAAAATTAATTTCTTTTTTATTGTATTCTAAAGGAGACCCCGAATACCTAGCCCTCTTTTCCGTAGCTGGTACTATTTGAGGTTTATGTATGTGACCAAGCGCAATATACTGGGCATTTTCAGGAAAACAGCTTGAATCTACAATAAAGCTTCCTCCAAGCTGGGCATTTCTCTCTGAGCCTGATTCTTCACTACCCATAGTAAATAAATGAGATACTACTATATTTATAGTATCCTCTCTATAATTTTCACTTAATTTACTAAACAACGCCTTTATTCTGTCACTATAGGACTTAGCCCTTTCCTCCTCCTCATCCATATCTCCGTACAAAACTTCATTTAGCCTCTTTTCACTTGGAAAAGGAACTGTAAGTATAACAGCTTTTTCTCCATTTATATTAATTTCAATAAATCCTTCTCCTGAATTCACAACTGTATGTCTGCCATAATTTCCTACAGGCACTACAGATTTTGGTGTACCCACCATTATAATTCCATGATCTCTAGCTAAAGGTCCTGCTGCTACTAACCTGTCCGGATTATCATGATTACCTGCTATAACCAAAGTCACTCTCTCCCCATTTGAAGATAGTTTTTTTAGCGTATCATAAAACATTTTTTCCGCCCTTGCAGGTGGATTAGGACTATCATAAATGTCTCCTGCAATAATTATTAAATCCACATTGTTCTCCGAAACTATATGTACAAAATCTTTGAGGAAAGCCTCCTGTTCATCCATACGACTATGTCCCTCTAGATTTTTTCCCAAATGCCAATCAGAAGTATGTAAAATTCTCATTAATTCTCCTCCAAACCTTTCATCAAAAACATTATAAACAGAGTTCTTGGCATCAGATGGAGTTTTGAACTCCACCTGATGCTTATTAACAGGATTCTTAGTGCTTCAGCACTTAGAAGGCGTTATCCTTTAGGAGAAATCGTTATCCAGGGACGTAACTGCTCTTTACTCACACTTGGAGAAGTGGGAGTATTAGAGCAGGTAGTCATCGGATAAATAATTGGCTACTTATAACATTTTAGTCATTCACTCATATTTACTATGGACTCTAAATTTTACTATATTATAACATAAAATTATTTCACCCACCTCAATAGGCGTGTATTTAATCCTTATATAATTTGCACCATATAAGTTAAATTTAACTTAATACATATATTTCTATAAAAACAATATAATAAATAGTGTTAAAGTATGATTTTTGAAAGAAGTGATATTATTAGAAGCCGTAAATTTATTATATTAACAATTATAATTGTACTTACTGTTTTTACATTATTGGGTACAATAATTTTTAAAGACAGTATAATTAACGTAAAAGGCAGTTCTAGTTATAAAAATTTTTCACTAGACATCTTTGACTTGAAAAAAGCACCTATAAACTTAGTTTATGAAGATAAAAAAATTAAGATTGACTTACCTATAGGTGTAAAAAATAACATATATTACATACCTGTAAATGAAATAGTATCTACTTTAGATGGAAAATTTTCAATAAAACATGGGAAAGCTGAATTAAATTTTCTCTCAGTACGTTCTCTTATTGATACTAAAGGGACTACTTATAAAACAAATGGAACAACACATAAGTTAAGGCACAAAACATTTTTAAAACAAAATATTTTATATATATCCCTATTTGATTTTGCCAATATATTTAACTTAAAAACTTATTGGAATGAAAAGAGTTCAGAAATACGCTTTTACAAAAATAAGGATATAGTTACCTTAAGTACTACCCCTGTAAAGAAAAAAGTAGCTTTACTGAGATTAGAGGATATTTCTGCAGGAGGACTTTACAACTCCCATGAAGCCCTAGAAAAATTGCGGATAGTAACTGATTATTTATATGGTAAAGGAACAATATTTTACGCTGCCTGGGTTCCAAGATATATTGATCCTTCCATGAATATAGACAATAATTTATTGGAGAAAAATAATATGTTCAATGCTGATTTCGTATTTACACTTGATTACATGATAAATAAGAATGGAATTTTAGGACTTCATGGATACACCCATCAATATGGAAATACCAAAAGTATTGATGCAATAGAATTTCACCGCAGTAAAAAAGATAACATTCCAGCAAGTGATGAATATGCTAAGGATAGAATTAGTAAGGCTATATCGACAGCAAAGGCATTGGATATAAATTGTGATTTTTTCGAGGCACCTCATTATGCCATATTACCCGAACAAATGAAAGTAATAGAAAAATCCTTCAAGTACATGTATGAGCCTTATTCAATAAATGGAGGTTTTACAGAATCCAAACACATTGTAAAGTTTGAAAACAGTCATAGAAAAGCTGTTTACATTCCAACTCCTCTTGGATACGTAGATGGCAAAAGTGATTGCATAAATATGTTAAATAAAATAAGGAAAATAAGTGACAGTACGGTTGCAAGTTTATTCTACCACCCCTACATTGAGTTTGACTATATAAATCTTTCAACAGAGAAGAATGGATACCCAACTTACACTTATTCAACCAATTCACCACTGCATCGGATAGTAGAAGTATTTAATAAAAAGGGTTATAACTTTAATAGTATAGATAATTTATTAAACAGCAAATAAGATAACTTAATTGATAAAATATAACTCAACTTTCGCACATACGAAATTTGGGTCTAATATAAAAAAATTACGAAACAATTTTTTTAAATAACAAAGTTCAAAGTTCAAATATCAAATAAGGATAATTTTCTTCCTAACGTCAGAAAATATTAAAATTATAGATTTCCTGAGGTACGATGGAAATCATCTTTATCTGTTCTTTGTTATTTTCAAAAGCTTTGCTTCACATTATTTTTAAACTGCCAAAGTTTAGTTCTTAACTTAAATATAATTTTCAATTACTAATAATCTATTGATACGCATAAGTTTATTTTTGGTTTAGGAACTCTATAAATTAAAAATCCCTTTCTAGTAACTCTATTTTTTTCTCATTCTTAAAATCTTCTATAGAATGTATATCCAAGGCATGTAATATTCCATGCATACACTCACTATCTACAGCAACATTTATTTCAGAATTTTGTGCAAATTTATTTACTCGATCCCTACCCTCATCCTTAGATGCAATTGCCTTGGGACCACCTACACATCCACCAATACAGCCCATTCCTTCAATAAAATTAGCTTTTATTTCTCCATCTTGTACCTTGGTAAGCATTTCTTTACATTCTCTAATACCATTTGCCTGAATTGCACTAAATAATTTATGCTTTTCAGGAAAAATCCTTTCCACAGCTTCACTTACTGCAATAGAAACTCCCCCTGTATGGGCATATAATCTTCCACCTCTAGAAGCATATTTAGAGGAAAAATCTCCTTCAAGTTTAGATGGAACTATATGAAAAGCATCAAATATATCTCTTAATTCTTCAAAAGTAAGTACAAAATCTATTGCTCCTTTTATGTCTTCTTCCTTTGCCTCAGATTTTTTAGCAATACATGGACCTATAAACACTACCTTGCAGTAAGGGCTTAACTTTTTAAGCACTCTTCCTCCTGCAACCATTGGAGATACAGAGGGAGATACATGTTTAACCAAATTGCTATATACCTTTTTTACCATAGCCACCCACATAGGACAGCAGCAGGAAGTTATCATGAAATCATTTTCATCTTTTACGTGATTGTCAAATTCAATAGATTCCTTTAAAGTAAGCATATCTGCAAAAAATGCCACTTCAATCATATCAGTAAATCCCAGTTTTTTAAAAGCAGTCCTAAGTTGATCCATAGTAACATCATTTCCAAACTGTCCTATTATGGCAGGAGCCACTATAGCCACAACTGGAGATTTGCTTTTTAAAATATCAAAAAGAGGAATAAACTGAACTTTATCCATTATTCCCCCAGTAGGACAAACATCTACACAAAAACCACAATCGGTACACTTTTCTTTGTCTATGTAGGCACAATTTTTCTTATTGTCTATAAAAATTGCATCAAAAGGACATGTTTTTTGACATAGTATCTCACCTTTTTCATCCACACATTCCATAGAACAGTCTTTAACTTTATTGACTACTTTACCATCTTGTTTATAAGACTTTATTGCTTTTTTCAAATTTTCTATAAAGTTAGAGCTGTAATCTACATTAGTACCGCACAATGTAGATATAATCTTACACAATTCCTGTTTATCCATTTTAGACTCTAATAAAAATGACATCACTTCTTCTTCAAAATTTTCACTATAATATGCCTTTATTATGAATTTAAATAGATTCCTATAATCATCTCTCAATTTACACCGCATCTCCTTTTAACTGTTCAGCAAAAACCTGATCATTACAATTAATTTTCCTTACACAACAGTTTATAATAACTAATATACTTTCCTTATTTAAAGGATAATAATCACAAATTTTTGTTAAGCTTAGAAGAGTGTGCAATGATATCAAAATATTTAACGAGCTGAAGGTTGTAAAAAATATTCGGAGTATAAGTCGATTTTTTGCTTAAGAACCATCAATTTGCAAATATATCTTGTTTGATATTTTCATTAAACTTTTTAGCTTTAAGCATAGCAATTTCATATTTATAAGGAGGCCTTTTTACCCCTTCAGTATTTGCTAGATAAGGTGTTTCTAAAATTTTAGGAACATCTTTTAAATCTTCATGACTTACCACATAAGAAAGTGCATCAAATCCAATGGTGCCAAATCCAATCATTTCATGCCTGTCTTTTCTACTCCCTTTAGGATTTTTACTGTCATTTAAGTGAATTACTTTTAATCTATCTATACCTACTATATGATCAAACTCATTTAATATACCATCAAAGTCCTCTACCACATTATATCCAGCATCATTAATGTGGCAGGTATCAAGGCAAACTGTAATTTTTTCATTGTATTTTACTCCATCTATTATTTTTGCAATTTCCTCAAAATTTCTTCCACATTCCGAACCCTTTCCTGCCATAGTTTCAAGGGCTATCTGTACAGTTTGATCTCCAGTTATAACTTCATTTAATCCTTTTACAATCTGTGCTATTCCAACTTCCGTGCCTGCCCCTACATGGGCACCAGGATGCAGTACAAGCTGTTTCACTTTTTTTATAGCAGAAGACCTTTCTATTTCTTGTCTTAAGAAATTCACTCCAAGTTCAAAAGTAGCAGGCTTTATACTATTTCCAATATTTATTATATAAGGTGCATGAACTACTATTTCATCAATACCATTTTCATTCATTTTTTCTGTTGCTTCATCAATTTTAAGCTTTTCTAAGGGTTTTCTAGAAGTATTTTGAGGCGCTCCTGTATAAAACATAAAAGTATTTGCGCCATAGGAAAGAGCTTCTTCTACAGAACCTAAAAGCATATCTTTCCCATTCATTGAAACATGTGAACCTATTTTAAGCATGTAATCACCTTTTTCCATAAGTATTTTTATTAAAATTTATACCCTACGCATTTCTAATACATAATTATACTACAAATCTTAATTATTGTACCAAAAGGATATGTAAAAACTCCACTGATTCCCACTTTTCCAAAAATTGAAGTCAAACTTGCAAACACCGCTGACAACGCAGCATAAAATAGCCATCTGCCATCTGTAATTTCTTTGTTTTTCACTTCCTTCTTAGTTATCATCATGTATGTGCCTATTCCTATAGCACACATACCAATGAATTTTATCCAAGTAATCTTTTCCCCTAATAAGATAAAAGCTAAAATCATAGTCAATACTGTACTTGATTTATCTATTGGTGTTACTTTATTTACATTTCCAAGCTGAAGAGCCTTAAAATAACAAAGCCATGAAGCCCCTGTTGCCAGTCCTGACAATATCAAAAAAAGCAAGCTTTGTCCACTTATTTGATAAATTATATTTTGGGAACCAACAATAAAAACTATGAACCATGAAAAAATTAATATAACAATAGTCCTGATTGCAGTTGCCAGATTAGAATCTGTTTTTTTTATTCCAATCTTAGCTAAAATAGCTGTAATCCCAGCAAAAAATGCTGAACCAAATGCAAATAATACCCACATTAAAATTTCCTTCTTTCTATTTATCTGATGGCTACCTACTGTAACACTCCCACGCACACAGCGAAAGCGACTATCTCCAAATCAAAGATTTGGTGATAGTCGCTTTTCCCACTAAGTAAGATTCATTGATCTTATTGCTTCTGTTGAGTTATATACAAAATAATTAACATCCCTAATTTTTGATATATAGATTATTTCTTATTGGATTCAAACTTGGAATTCTCCCGCAAATCCCAGAACACTTTAAATTCCAGTTTTTCAACTTCTCTCTGCTGTTTATAACTAATACGCAGCGTGGAATTATCCGGAATTTCTATATCTTTGTCGAGTTCTTTCAGAATTGATTTTATGTTATAGCCGTGCTCCTTCACTGTTTTCAGAGTTTCATCAATTTTGTCAAATAGAGCAGTGGACTTACCCCAAATATCCTCTGAAACAATGTATCGTTCACTTCGATTGATGTAATCCATAGAATCTCCAGACGCAATCCAATTTATCAGTGCCTGTTTGTTGAATCGCCATTCACGACCGATTTTTCTTGCAGGAACATGTTCTTCACGTAATAGTTTGATTAAAGTTTTTTCGCTGACTCCTAAAAAATCAATAGCCTGTTCAAGGTTTAATATATTGTTGTCCAAAACATAACACCTCTCCTTTATTACTTACCTTTTAATAACATTAAATTATAGCTTAACAGCTATATCAATATAAATTGAATTTAATATGAATTTAACTGAATTTAGTTGTTATATAGTGTTAGTATAATTGATTTAATCTATTATTTTCGTTCCTTAACTTGATGACTATATGGTATTACCCCTATAATAAACAGAGTTCTTGGCATCAGATGGAGTTTTGACTCCACCTGATGTTTAGAAATCGTTATCCAGGGACGTAGCTGCTCTTTACTCCCACTTGGAGAAGTGGGAGTATTAGAGCAGCTAGTCATCGGATAAATAATCAAATTTTGTACATAATATTATATAAATCAATATTGATTTCTCTTTGATTAATTTTGGAAAGAAATATTTAAAAAATACCCTATAGAGTATATTAAAAACTCTATAGGGTATTTTTATATATGACAAAACATAAGTTACTAAAACAATTTTTAAACCAACATTATAAAAAATTTTATACCTTTATATTATACTTTTCAATCTTGCTGTACAAAGTATTTCTTCTTATCCCCAGTGCTTCTGCTGAATGTGTTATATTCCCCTTAAATTTCTTTAATACTTTAATTACATGTTCTTTTTCCACATAATCTAACTTTAAACAATCATCACTAATATCTACGAGTACATCATTACCACAATTTTCTTCTGCAAAGTAACCTGCTGGTATAGATCCTGTATTTACAATTAGCTCAACCAAATTTTCCAATTCTCTTATATTCCCAGGCCAGTTGTATTTAATCATTTTCTCCAAGTATTTTTTTAATATAACTGGCTCCTTTTTATTTAATTTTTGTGAAATATTATTAACAAAATATTCAACAAGAAGAGGTATATCCTTTTTTCTTTCTCTAAGTGGAGGTAAGAATAAAGGCAGCACATTTAATCTATAATATAAGTCTTTTCTAAATCTTCCACCTTTTTTAGCTCCTGTAAAAGCTCCCTCCTCATATCCAAAAAGCTCCGACTCTATAAGTTGTTTAGGGATAGCACCACAATTTAAAGCTACAAATGGTCCATCTACCCTGCTACTGTAATTATGAATGGATTGTGCAAACACTTCTTTTCCCGTACCACTTTCCCCCATTATAAGTATAGTTGATTTACTATCTGAAATCTTTTTTGCATAATTTATTAATTTTGTAAAGTTTTCATCCTCACCCATTATTTTATCAAAAGTATAATAAGTCTGCCCATTTTCTCTTTTCTTTACCCTTTTGATTTCCTCAAAAACATATACTATTTCAATATTATCGTCTTGACAATTATATATACAACTAGTAGTTAACTGATATTGAGTTTTGTTTTTCACTACTACTATATTTATTTCTCTTAAATCACTTTCCCCTAAACATATTGATGTCTTTATATCATTCCAGTTTTCTACGATATCTTCTATTTTATATATTTGTAATTTGCTGTCTGTAATGCTAAACATATCTTGAGCTTTTTTATTGCAAATTTTAATTTTTCCATTTATATCAGAACTTACTATAGCAATAGGACTGGATTTAAATATGTTTTCCATATATTTGTAGATCATATTTCTAATCTTGTTGTACTCTTTTACTTTAATCATTTCTTCTATAGCATTTGATGCTGCTATAACCATACCAAGAGTATGAGAATGTACAAACTCAATATATCCAGTAAGACTCAAAACTCCTATAAGTTTTCCTTTATTATCTTTTATAGGTGCTGCAGAACATGTCCACTTATGATATGCATTAATAAAATGATCATCTCCAGAGATTTGAACTGGCAGCTTACTTTTTATAACCATACTCATAGCATTTGTCCCAATATTTTCTTCATTCATAAAAGCTCCCGGCACCATTTTCAAAGAAAAGGCTTCTGAAAGTATTTTTTCATCACCTAACGCATTTAATATACATCCTTTTTCATCTGTAAGTAATACAAAAAAATTAAAATTCTTTACAAAATTAGCCAAATGTTCCATATAAGGTGCTGCAATCAATATCAAATTTCTGTTAGCTGCAAATCTTTTTTGTAATTCAACATCGTATATTATTTTTTTACTAAATACCTAGTGTGGGTCAATACGGAACTTTTTGCACCTTTTATGTGAAAGTTCTATATCTGATTTGGATACAACTACATTGCCTGATTTGCAAATAGCTGCATTCATTATAATTCCTCCAATCATAGCAACAATTCCAATTCTACTTTCCATTATTATAAGAAAATTCATCTAAACTTAGTGTGAGAAACAAAACTCTAAAGAGAAAGCTCTTCTGTAAGCATTTTTTCTAGTGCTGTTACCTCTATTAGTGGATTTACTTTTTCCATTCTAGACTTTGCTTCCAATGCTTTGCTAAGTCCCATATTACTTGTACTGGAAAGTATCTGCCTGTTCAAATTAGATTTCTTAAACACATCCCCATCTACTGCAGTAATATTTCCTATTCCTATTCTTCCAAACATTTCAATAACATAACCACCAATTCCTCCACAGCCAACAACGCAAACTTTAAAGTTCTTTAAGTTATCATTTTCTTCTTTTGACATGGTTTTCATATCTCTAACATAACGTTCCAAATTTAACCTCCTCCTACTGGTGGGAACAATGATAAGACATCATTGTCATTAAGTTCTGTATTTGCTTTACCATCCCTACCATTTATAAGTAAAATAGCCACTTCTTCTTCACTAATATTTATCTTTTTAAATATATCCGCAGGCGTTACAGGCTCCTCAAATTCTAAAAACAATTTTTTATCTCTATCTTTTCTAAAATAAGCAAATAATCTAACTTCTATTTTCAAGCTCCAACCTCCTTATTTAAAAGATTAGGCTTCATATATAGAGAAGTTTCCTTCTTTAATACACGAAGCCTGATCTCTAGTCTATCTAGTGAACCAAACTAAAACTTACCTATATATTCATCTAATCCTAGTTTTTTTAATGTTTCATCAGTAGGTATACCCTCTTTACTCCATCCTCTTACTGAATAATATTCTGGAAGGAGTACATCTAGTCTATGAACACTTCCTTTTGATGGGCCATCTGGAATAGGAGTTTCTAAAAGTCTCTTTGGTAATGTATCTTGATCACTGCCTATTCCAGCTGCAAGATTAAATAATTTTTCAAGAGTCCAGATTCTATCTCCTGCCTCTAATAATGAATCTGCATCATAAGTAGATTCTCCTACTACCGCATTATACATATCCACATAATCCTGCAGTCCCAATCCAAATGTAGTAAATATACATAATCCCAGAGAATCGATTACAGCAGTTAAATCATGAAACAATTTGGCATAGGCTGCTTTACCATCTAATGCAAATCTATCAAGCTTTTCCGGATAACCTAATATTTCAGGGTTAATCATATATCCCTTAATATGACAGCCTCCTCTAGGGTTAACTGCATAGGTAATACCATGTCCCTGTATTGCCCTTGGATCATATGCTGGAATTTCCTGTTTTTTAACTGTCATAGAATACTCCGGTGCTCCATAACCTTCACAAAGTCTATAGGAACCATTTGTCATCTTTGCTCCAAAGCCTTCACTATATACCATTTTCTTTATCCAGCCAATCATTGATTCTGTATCTCCCCACTTGAGTGATAAATTATCTCCAGCTATTTCTTCATCTTTTACAATTCCTCTTTGATAAAGTTCCATAGCTGCAGCAATTGTTGCACCGCAAGTAATAGTATCAATACCATATTCATTGCATAACATATTAGCTTCATTTATAGCATCTAAATCATATGCACCACAGTCAGAACCAAAACACCACAATGTTTCATACTCAGGACCACCACACTCTCTACCATCCTTTAGCTTAACCCATCTTCCACAACCTATAGGACAACTGTAACAAGGATTTTTTCTTACTAAGCGATCTTTTGTAAGTGTTTCTCCACTTATCTTATCCGCTTGATCCGTATAAGATTCTTGGAAATTCTTTACAGGGTGAACTCCATTTTCATTTATTATATTAACCAGTATAGCTGTACCATATGTTGGCATTCCCTGACCAGCTACTGGATCATTTTTTAATGTTGTAATTTTTTCTATAGACACCTTTTTTACTTTTTCTTTATCAGCTAAAGCTATTTTCCCAGTTCCTTTAACTGTAATAGCTTTTAAGTTTTTAGATCCCATAACTGCACCAACGCCGCCTCTTGCTGCAGTTCTATCTACATCATTCATAACTGCTGCCATAAGGGACAATCTTTCACCACCAGGTCCTATACATAATACCTTAGATTTATTCTCAGTTATCTTTTCTAACTCTTTTGTAGTTTCTGATGTAACTTTTCCCCAAAGCTGTGACGCATCTTTAATTTCTACCTTATCATCTACTATTTCAATATAAACTGGTGAATCAGCTTTATCCTCTACTATTACCATATCCCAGCCAGCTTTTTTCAAGTCTACTCCCCATTTTCCACCCGAATTTGAAATTCCTATAGTTCCTGTAAGCGGTGCTTTAGTAACTACCATAAACCTTCCACTAGTTGGAACTGGAGCTCCAGTTAACGGACCTGTTACAATTATAAATTTATTTTCTGGTGATAATGCATCTATTTTAGGATCTATTTCATCAAATAAAGTTTTAACACCTAGTCCCCTGCAGCCTATGAATTTTTTAGCTTTATCCAAATCTAAATCTTCTGACTTGCAAGTTCTTTCCTTTAAATTGATTCTCAATACTTTACCATTGTAACCATACATTGAAATTCCTCCTCATATAAATATATTTACTTCACAAAGTTTATAAAGCATACATTGTGCCAAATATGGTTACAAAAAAAACACTCAATAATCAAAAACACATGCAATGCATTGATTATCAAGTGAATTCATAGTAAATTATTTAGCAACATTTTTTATTTTATAATAAAATGTTCAAATAATAAGCAGTATATTTCTCTATATTACTAATAATAAGCAATATATTTCTTTATATTACCAAAATGCTCAAAAAAAATACAATATTACTATTTTACTTTTAGAAAATGATCAAATAACGTACAATACTAGTCTTATTTTTTTTAAACGTTCCAATATGGACCAATTAACATATAACTTATTATGTTATGATTTAAAATTTAATATATCATATCAATTCTCTCCTTCCTACAATAATCGAACATCTTTCCTTATACCTAAATAACTAGGTGTCATTAATTTTATCCGATGACTACCTGCTCTAATACTCCCACTTCTCCAAGGGAGTAAAGAGCAGCTACGTCCCTGGATAACGATTTCCCCTAAAGGATAACGCCTTCTAAGTGCTTGAAGTACTAAGAAGCCTGTTAATAAGCATCAGGTGGAGTTAAAACTCCATCTGATGCCAAGAACTCTGTTTATCAACTTTGTTTATACCAATGAAACTATATCATACTCAGTTGAAAGTAGATCTATAAAAACCATCTTTTTTCTTAAA
>DAIMMR010000336.1:0-4460 GCA_036720575.1 Clostridium sp. | reverse complement strand
TAAGTTCCTTTTAAATTGAAGATTTTTCGTAGCATAGCGGAGAAAAATCATCCTTCACTGACCTCTGTCAATTGTCCTCTGTCCTCTCAAAAATATTACTTCGCAATTTTTTAAAATTATGTAAATTGAGTTAATTATTAAAGTAAAGGAAAAGATAAGGAGGTATTTTTATGAAATTGAGAAAAGTCATAGTAGGGGCATATGCAGCTAATTGCTATATATTGACAGATGAAAAAGAGAGTAAGTCTGCAGTAATTGATCCTGGTGATGATGTAAAAAATATAATAGATGCTATAGATGCTTCAAATACTAAAGTAGAATATATATTGTTAACTCATGGTCATGCAGACCATACAAGCGCGGCTGAGGAAATAAGAAACAAATATAATGCACCTATAGCAATAAGCAGGGAAGATTATAATATGATGAAATCAAGAGAACTTATGTATGGAAAGCTTATAGATGAAGTTGACATATACATTGAAGATAACCAGGTGTTTGAATTTGGAAATATAAAGTTAAAGGCACTTTATACACCTGGACATACACCTGGTGGAGTGAGTTTCTTAGGGGAAGATATGGTGTTTACAGGAGATACGCTTTTTCAAAACTCTGTAGGAAGAACTGACTTTACAGGGGGAGATTTTAATGCAATCATAGATAGTATAAAAAATAGGCTTATGACTTTACCGGATGAAATGGTTGTATTTCCAGGTCATGGCTCTAAAACTTCTATCAAAGAAGAAAAAATGTATAATCCATTTTTATAGATTTAAGCATTGTAGTGAAAAATGACATATACTAGAGCTATGCTGTCAAATTTCAACACCATAAAAACTTTTAGTAAGTCTAGAGTTCAGTATTTTGAAAATCTAAAGGAGTTTAGCTAAACTCGTACCTCAAACATAGCTAAACTCCTAAGATTTTCTAAAATACCTCACTAAGACTTATAAAAAAGTTTTTAAAGGTGTTTTCAATTTTGACATCATATCTTCTAGTATAAGGTCAAATTTTACTTACAATTCTACACAGCATTTTTAAAACTTAAACTTATTCGCAGGAGTATTTTTACAACAATGAAGCACATTTAAATATTTTGTGTATAAGTCTTAGCGAAAAATTTAAAAAACTTAGAACTTTTGAATTGTTTGAGGTACGAGTTTTCAAAAGTTCTTAGATTTTTTAAAAATTTTTTACTTAGACTTATCAAAATATTTAACGTGCTGAATGTTGTAAAAATATACGGAGAATAAGTTTTAATTTTACAATGTATGAAGAAGAAAAGAGATGACAATTTTAATTGATATGGAGATAAAAGTTAAACTAAATAGTAAGGAATATAGATATCACATATTTCAAATGATCAATTTGTTTTATGATTTTGTAGATATAAATTTTGTAGAAGATGAAAGTTGGAATTTTAATATAGAGTTACTGCAGAATGAAGTTATTATAGATGATAAAAATGACATATGCAAAATGCAATTCGAAAGTGGCTTAAGCGAAAGGGAAAATATAAAAAAAGCAGTATTTTTGTATTTTACCAATAAAACAGGGAAAACTTTACCATGGGGAACTTTAGTTGGAATAAGACCTAGTAAGATAACTTTAAAATTTATAAAGGATGGCAAGAGCAGGGATGAAATAATAAAATATTTTGACAAACATTTTTGTTGCAATAAAAGTAAGGCAGAACTTTGTATAGATGTAGCAAATTCGGAAAAAGACTTAGTAAATTCAAATAGCAGAAATATAAGCGTATATGTAGGAATGCCTTTTTGCCCAACTAAGTGTCTCTATTGTTCATTTGCATCTAATCCTATTAAAGGTTGTAAGGACTTAGTAGAACCCTATCTTAAAAGTTTGACTTATGAGATAGAAAAAATGTCTGAATACATAAAACAACATGAGTTAAATATAGAATGTATATATTTTGGAGGGGGAACTCCAAGCTCTATAGACAATGAAAAATTTGAAAAATTAATGCATGAAATATATAATAGTTTTGTACGGGACTATAAAATAAAAGAATTTGATGTAGAATGCGGCAGACCTGACAGTATTACTTCAAGTAAACTTGAAACGATGAAAAGATATGGAGTAAATAGGATAAGTATAAATCCGCAGACTATGAATGACAGCACATTAAAATTTATTGGAAGAAATCATTCAGTAAATGAGGTAAAGGAAAAGTTTTATATGGCAAGAGAATATGGATTTGACAACATAAACATGGATTTAATTGTAGGATTGCCTGGAGAAGGAATAGAGGAGGTAAATAAAACCTGTGATGAAATTGAAAAACTTGGGCCAGATAATTTAACTGTGCATGGTATGTCTGTAAAAAGAGCATCTAGGTTATATGAAAACATAGTGAATAATATAAGTTATTCTATTGCAGGTCATGAAGAATTACATCTCATGTATGAAAGAACTGCACTTTTGGCTAAATCAATGAACATGAAACCCTATTATATGTATAGGCAAAAAAATATGGTAGGTAATATGGAGAACATAGGATATACCTCAGGAAAGCATAGAGGGCTTTATAATGTGGAAATGATTGAAGAAAGGCAGACTATAATAGCTTGTGGGGCAGATGCCGTTACAAAAGTCATGTTTTTAGATGAAAATAGATTTGAAAGACAGGCAAATATAAAAGATGTAGGAGAATATGTGAGAAGAATAGATGAAATGGTGAAAAAAAAGATAGATCTTTTAAATACTTTGTATTAGAATTTTTAAATTTTACTTATAATCTATAATTTAAGAAAATATAAAACAAAAAAGGAGTAAATTACTATGGGTATACAAGCACCTAAAGGTACTAAAGATATATTACCTACAGAATCTTATAAGTGGCATTATTTAGAAGATAAGTTCAAAAATATAGCAGCTTCTTATGGATATAGAGAAATAAGGACACCAGTATTTGAATATACAGAACTTTTTGAAAGGGGAGTAGGTGAAACTACAGATGTTGTCCAGAAGGAAATGTACACCTTTCAAGATAAAGCTGGCAGAAGCCTAACCCTTAAAGCAGAAGGTACATCCCCTGCAGTTAGGGCTTTCGTGGAGAGCAGTTTATATAATGAAGTTCAGCCAACTAAGTTATTTTATTTTACCCCAGTTTTAAGATATGAAAATGTTCAAAAAGGAAGACTTAGAGAACATCACCAATTTGGTGTAGAAGCATTTGGGGCAGAAAATGCTTCGCTGGATGCTGAAGTTATAAGTTTGGCTATGAGAGTATATAAGGAACTTGGAGTAAAGGGAATTGAATTAAATATAAACAGTATAGGATGTGCTACTTGCAGGAAAAAGTATAATGAGGCATTAAAAAAATTCTTGAAGGAAAATTATGATGCATTATGTGATACCTGTAAAAGTAGATTTAATAAAAATCCTATGAGAATACTGGATTGTAAAGTGGAAAGCTGTAAAAAAATAGTAAAAGATGCACCTTTGATGATTGATTACTTATGCGATGATTGTAAGGAGCACTTTGAAAATCTACAAAAGTATTTATCTGCTGTAAATATAGAATTTAAAATAAATCCTTTAATAGTAAGAGGACTTGATTATTATACTAAAACCGTATTTGAAATAATAAACAACGATATAACAATATGCGGTGGTGGAAGGTATGATTACCTAATAGAGGAAGTTGGAGGCCCTAAAATGCCTGCTGTAGGTTTTGGAATGGGAATAGAGAGGACACTTCTCACCCTGGAAGAAAATAAAATAGAGATACCAAATAGACCATACATAGACTTATATGTAGGAGCTATGGGAGATGGCGCTAAGTTAAAGGCTCTGAATTTAGTAAATCAATTGAGAGAAAAAAATGTAAGATGTGAATGTGACCATACAAATAGAAGCGTAAAAGCTGAAATGAAGTATGCAAATAAAATAGGAGCTAGGTTTACAGTAATACTTGGAGACAACGAACTAGAATGTGGAATTGCTAAATTTAAGAGAATGGAAGATGGCAATCAATTTGAAATTAAATTAGAAGAACTAGACAAAATTTCAGATTTAATTAGATTATAAACGGAGTGTGTTAACATGGGAGAATCATTAAATGGACTAAAGAGAACCAACATGTGTGGTGAACTTAGAGAAAGCAACATAGGTGAAAAAATTACAGTAATGGGATGGGTTCAGAGAAAAAGGAATTTAGGAGGACTCATATTTGTAGACTTAAGAGACAGAACAGGAATACTTCAAATTGTATTTGGAGAGAAGATAAGTAAAGAAGCTTTTGAAAAATCAGATAATGTAAAATCTGAATACTGCATAGCAGCTACAGGAACTATTGTAAAAAGGGAATCCCCAAATACAGAAATTCCAACAGGTATGGTAGAATTAAAAGGAGAATATATAAAGATATTTTCAGAGTCTCAAACACCTCCTATATACATAAAGGAAAATTTAGATGCAGCTGAAAATATAAGGCT